>NZ_JBXVPZ010000290.1:0-12357 GCF_057961495.1 Streptomyces sp. P5F9
GTCCGCCGCCGACGACATCGGTGCCGGTGACGACGTAGCCCTTGACGCCGCCCGCGAGGGCGTTGCGCACGGCACCGATGTCGTCGGCGGCGGACAGGGCCAGGCCGTTGGGCCAGCCTGCGGCTCTGGTCTCGGAGAGCAGGGTGAGACCGGAACCGTCGGGAAGGTGGACGTCTGCCACACAGATGTCGCGGGGGTTGCCGATGCGGGGACGAGCCTCCGCGACGGACGAGGCCTCGATGACGTCGCGCACACCGAGCGCCCACAGGTGGCGGGTGACGGTGGAGCGGACGCGCGGGTCGGCCACGACCACCATGGCGGTCGGCTTGTTCGGGCGGTAGGCGACCAGGCTTGCGGGCTGCTCAAGAAGAACGGACACCAGGCCTCCTGGGGTGCGGGACGACTTTCAAGGTCACAGTCGTCTTCGGCACCAAACCCCAGGTCCTTTAGAGAAAGATCACGATTTAGTGAGGAGCAATCAGTGCAATTCGGACACGCTGTCGATCGTTCGGTGAACGAAACGGCTCGTTCGAGGGGTCACTCCTGATTGAAAGTGGCCGTATCGACAAAGACACCGGCAATGATCGGTAAGACCTCGGTGTGCCTCGGGTAAGGCTCAGCGTGACTGCGGGCCCCGGCGCTGCGGCAGCGTGACGATGGACGCGTCGCCCGGACCCGCCGGCGGCAGGCCCGCGACCTGGGCCAACAGATCGCACCAGGAGGCCAGATGCGCCGCCGTGTCCGGGACACCGCCGAGCCCCTCGCGCGGCGTCCACGAGGCACGGATCTCGATCTGGGACGCGGACGGGCGCTCGGACAGCCCGCCGAAGTAGTGGGAGCTGGCCCGCGTGACGGTGCCGCTCGCCTCGCCGTACGTCAGGCCGCGCGCCTGGAGCGCGCCGGTCAGCCACGACCAGCACACGTCGGGCAGCAGCGGGTCCGCCGCCATCTCCGGCTCCAGCTCCGCGCGCACCAGCGTCACCAGCCGGAACGTGCCGTGCCAGGCGTCGTGCCCGTCCGGGTCGTGCAGCAGCACCAGCCGGCCGTCGGCCAGGTCCTGGTCGCCGTCGACGACCGCGGCCTCCAGCGCGTACGCGAAGGGGGCGAGCCGCTGGGGCGCGGGCGTCGGATCGATCTCGATCTGCGGCCTCAGCCGGCTGTTCCGCAGGGCCTTGACCGCGGCCTGGAAAGCCGGCGGCGCCGCACCGCCCCCATCCCGGTCCCCCTCCTTGGAGTCGTCCATCCCGTCAGCGCCATCCGACAATCGTCCCTGAGCCGCAGCCATGCGGGAAGATTAAGGGGAACGGAGGCATCGTGCGGGACTAGACACCCGCTCTTCCGCTCAGCACACCGTGTAATCGCGTTCTGGCGCCGTGCGAGACTTGCCCCGTGAGTGCCAACCAGAGCCCCGCGGGCCAGCAGCCGACCGCCACTTACGACTCCGCCTTCATGAAGGCGTGCAGGCGCGAGCCCGTGCCCCACACACCGGTTTGGTTCATGCGGCAGGCCGGGCGTTCGCTGCCCGAGTACCACAAGGTGCGCGAGGGCATCCCCATGCTGGAGTCGTGCACGCGTCCCGAGCTGGTCGCCGAGATCACCCTCCAGCCCGTGCGGCGGCACAACGTCGACGCGGCGGTCTACTTCAGCGACATCGTCGTCCCGCTCAAGGCCATCGGCATCGACCTCGACATCAAGCCCGGCGTCGGCCCGGTCGTCGAGAAGCCGATCCGCACCCGCGCCGACCTGGCCAGGCTCCGCGACCTCACCCCCGAGGACGTCTCCTACGTCACGGAGGCCATCGGCCTGCTGACCGCCGAGCTCGGCTCGACCCCCCTCATCGGCTTCGCCGGCGCCCCGTTCACCCTCGCGAGCTACCTCATCGAGGGTGGCCCGTCCCGCACGTACGAGAACGCCAAGGCGATCATGTACGGCGACCCCGAGCTGTGGTCCGACATCCTCGACCGCCTCGCCGACATCACGGCCGCCTTCCTCAAGGTCCAGATCGAGGCGGGCGCCGGCGCCGTCCAGCTCTTCGACTCCTGGGCCGGCGCCCTCTCCCCGGCCGACTACAGCCGCTCGGTGCTCCCCGCCTCCGCGAAGGTCCTCAAGGCGGTCGAGGGCTACGGCGTCCCCCGCATCCACTTCGGTGTCGGCACCGGCGAGCTGCTGCGGCTGATGGGCGAGGCCGGCGCGGACGTCGTCGGCGTCGACTACCGCGTCGCGCTGGACGAGGCCGCCCGCCGGGTCGGCCCCGGCAAGGCCCTACAGGGCAACCTCGACCCGGCCGTCCTGTTCGCCCCCACGGAGGCCGTCGAGGCGAAGACCCGCGAGGTCCTCGAAACGGCGAAGGACCTTGAGGGCCACATCTTCAACCTCGGGCACGGCGTGATGCCGAACACCGACCCGGACGCGCTCACCCGGCTCGCCGAGTACGTCCACATCCAGACGGCCCGATAGCCGCGCTCACCACGTGTGCCGGGGCCGGGCCCGCCTGCCGAACAGCAGGCCGCGCGGTTCCGGCGGCGGGGGAGTGCCCGCCTTGAGCGGCCAGGCGAGCAGCATGCCCGCGATGAAGCCGACGACGTGCGCCGCGTACGCCACGGTGCCCGCCTCGGAGACGCCCTCGCCCGCCGAGTAGAAGGCCTGGAGCACGAACCAGAAGCCCAGCACCAGCCAGGCCGGCAGGCGCAGCGGCAGGAAGAACAGGAACGGCACCAGAACCCACACCCGGGCCTTCGTGTACAGCACCAGATAGGCGCCCAGCACACCGGCGATCGCCCCGGAGGCGCCGATCAGCGGGTCGGCCGAGTTGTCGTTGAGCAGCGCGAAGCCGTAGCCCGCCGCGTAACCGCAGACCACGTAGAAGAGCGTGTAGCGGATGTGGCCCATGCGGTCCTCGACGTTGTTGCCGAAGATCATCAGGAACAGCATGTTGCCCAGCAGGTGGATCCAGCTGCCGTGCAGGAACATCGCGGTGAAGACGCTCAGCGGGGCCGACTTGTCGTAGGTCGGCGGGCCGGCCGCGCAGGCCGGGCCGCCGGGGCCGGTCTGGACGGCGCCGGTCGGGACGAGCTGTGGCATCTGGTGGTGGATCAACTCCCGCGGCACGGCCGCGTAGTGGTCCAGGAACGCCTGAAGATGGCACAGCTGCGAGAGGTCGCTGCCGCCCGCCACGGAGCCCGCCATTCCTGGCGTGAACAGGAAGACGAGCACGTTCGCGGCGATGAGCGCATACGTCACCCAAGGGGTACGGCGCACCGGGTTCACGTCATGGACGGGGATGACCACAAGGGATTAGTGCCCCCGATACGCGCGGCGAACCGGTGAACACCGCCGTCCGCCTGTGCGTATGACTCCTCAACCGCCCGCGGCGCGGGGAAGGCGTGTCGCGGGGACGACGTGAGGAACAGGCGATGAACGACCGAATTTCTCCTCAGCTGACCGCCACGCCCGACGGCGAGGCCGAGATCTCCCTGGTGGTGCGCCTCCCCTGGGAGGACGTCGCCCGGCTCGGTCAGGAGGCGGGACGGCTGGCCGCGCAGATGCAGCGGCCGGTGACCCTGGACGAGGCGGTGAGCAACCGGCTGCGGTCCAACGCGCTGGGCGCCCACGCCAAGCCGGCCGGGGCTCAGCCCGCTGCGATGGTGCCGCCGAGCGCGTCGGTGTCCTCGCTGCCCGCCAGGCCGCCGGCCGAGCAGGCACGGCAGGCCATAGACCGCATCAACGGCACGGCGTAAACGCTTTACCGCAGGCCCGCCTGGATCTTGGCGGCTGCCTTTCGGGCCGCCACCAGGACCGGGTCCCACACCGGTGAGAACGGCGGGGCGTAGCCCAGGTCCAGGGCCGTCATCTGTTCCACCGTCATCCGGGCCGTGAGGGCGACCGCCGCGATGTCGACACGCTTCGCGGCGCCCTCCCGGCCGACGATCTGCACGCCCAGGAGACGGCCGGTACGGCGTTCGGCGAGCATCTTCACCGTCATGAGGGCGGCCTCGGGGTAGTAGCCCGCGCGGCTGGTCGACTCGATGGTGACCGTCTCGAACTGCAGGCCCGCGCGGTGGGCGTCCTTCTCGCGCAGCCCGGTACGCGCGATCTCCAGGTCGCACACTTTGCTGACGGCCGTACCGACCACCCCGGGGAAGGTGGCGTAACCGCCGCCCACATTGGTGCCGATGACCTGCCCGTGCTTGTTGGCGTGGGTCCCCAGGGCGATGTGCCGCTCCTGCCCGGAGACCAGGTCGAGCACCTCGACGCAGTCGCCCCCGGCCCAGATGTTCTCGTGCCCGCGCACCCGCATCGCCAGGTCGGTGAGCAGCCCGTCGTGCTGCCCGACCGGCAGCCCGGCAGCCTTCGCGAGCGTCGTCTCCGGGCGTACACCGATCCCCAGCACCACCACGTCCGCCGGATACTCCGCGTCCTCCGTGACCACCGCCCGCACCCGCCCGTCGTCCCCGGTGAGCAGCTCGGTGACGTGGGCGTCGTCGACCATGGTGATGCCCAGGCCCTCCATCGCCTTGTGCACCAGCCGCCCCATGTCCGGGTCGAGCGTCGACATCGGCTCCTTGCCCCGGTTGACGACGGTCACGTCATACCCGCGGTTGACGAACGCCTCCGCCATCTCCACCCCGATGTACCCGGCCCCGACCACCACAGCGCGACGGCCACGCGTGCGTGCCAGCGAGTCGAGCAGCGCCTGCCCGTCGTCGAGCGTCTGCACCCCGTGCACTCCGGGGGCGTCCACGCCCGGCATGTCCGGTCGGATCGGCCGGGCCCCGGTCCCGATCACGAGCTTGTCGTACGAAGTCCAGGACTCGGCCCCGGAATCGACGTCACGCGCGCGTACCCGCCCGCCCGCGACGTCGAGCTCCACGACCTCGGTGCGCATGCGCAGGTCGATGTCGCGATCGCGGTGCTCCTCGGGGGTGCGGGCGATCAGCTCCTCCGGCGCGGACACGTCGCCGCCCACCCAGTAGGGGATGCCGCACGCCGAGTACGAGGTGAAGTGGCCGCGCTCGAAGGCGACGATCTCCAGCTCGTCCGGCCCCTTCAGACGGCGGGCCTGCGATGCCGCGGACATGCCCGCGGCGTCACCGCCGATGACGACCAGTCGTTCCCGGGTGCCCCTCGCACGGCTCATGCTCATGCGAACACGCTACGGGGGCCGATCATTTCAGTCCTGCCCGCCTTCCTCCTCCGGCAGCGGACCGACCCCGGTGGCCGCGGGAACGGCCGCGGTCCGGCGCGGCCGTACGAGACGCAGCCACACGACGAGCGCCAGCGCCGCCACGGCCGCGAACGGCAGCACCGCGCCGAGCGACAGGGCGATCCAGCGCAGCATCGTCACGAAGACGTGCCAGCCGCCCGCCACGGCGTCCACGAAGCCGGGACCGTCGTCCTTCGCGGCGGCCTTCGCCACCGGGGTCTGCGACAGGGACAGGGTGATCGTGGCCAGGCTCGTGCGGTCCTTCAGGGAGGCCTGTTGGGCGAGCAGCGCCTCCAGGTCGGACTCGCGGGTGCTCAACTCGCCCTCCAGCTCCACCACATCACTGAGCTTCGTGGCCCGGTCCATCAACGCACGCACGCGTGCCACGCTGGCCCGCTGCGAGGCGATGCGGCTGTCCACGTCCACCACCTGGTCGGTGACGTCCTGCGCCTTCGCGGTGCGGTCGAGCAGCTTGCCCGCGCCCTCCAGGTCGGCGAGGACCTCGTCGTACTTGTCGCTGGGCACGCGCAGGACGACCCGCGTGCGCTCATGGCCCTGCCCGTCGCGGCTGGTCGACTCGTCGCCGACGAACCCGCCCGCGTTCTCGGTGGTGGTACGGGCCTCGTCGAGCGCCTTCGGTACGTCCTTGACCCGCACGGACAGCGAGGCCGTACGGATGATGCTGCTGGCGGTGAGCTTGGGGACGGCCTTGGTGTTCCGGGCGTTTCCGCTGCCCGACGCGCCCTCCTGCTGGGCGGCGTCCGGGGCGACTGCCTTGGCGCCCGCGCCGGAGTCGCTGGCGCTCTTCTCGCTCGCGCCGCCGCTGCACCCGGCCAGCGCGAGCGCCGAGGCCAGCAGGAGGCCGGCCAGGGCCTGGACGGGGCGTGCGGAGTGTCGTGTGCGCATGTGCTGGTACCC
Organism: Streptomyces sp. P5F9; assembly: GCF_057961495.1. Classification (NCBI taxonomy): domain Bacteria; kingdom Bacillati; phylum Actinomycetota; class Actinomycetes; order Kitasatosporales; family Streptomycetaceae; genus Streptomyces; species Streptomyces sp. P5F9. The sequence goes on from NZ_JBXVPZ010000290.1 coordinate 6,122, forward strand.
CCGAGGGTCGTCGTGACGACTGACGCACCTTCGACGCCCGGACCGGGCAGGACGTTGGCGGGAAACGGTTCCGATGCGGTCACGGTCGGGACTCGCGCCGGACACCGGGCCGGAGTCGGACTGTCAGTGGGGTCTGAGAGGCTGGGGGCATGCGCGAAGTGGAGACTCGTACGGGTACAGGGCATGTCGTCGTCATCGGCGCTGGGATCGGCGGGCTGGCCGCCGCACACCGGCTGCTGGACAGAGGCGTGCGCGTGACCGTCGTCGAGGCGTCGGAGCGGGTCGGCGGCAAGCTGCTGCCGGGAGACATCGCGGGCGCCCGCGTGGACCTCGGCGCCGAGTCGATGCTGGCCCGCCGCCCCGAGGCCGTCGCGCTGGCCCGCGAGGTGGGCCTCACCGACCGCCTCCAGGCGCCCGCCACGGCCACCGCGTCGATCTGGACCCGGGGTGCGCTGCGCCCCATGCCCAAGGGCCACGTCATGGGCGTCCCCGGCACCGCGTCCGCCCTCTCCGGAGTCCTCTCGGACGAGGGCCTGCACCGCATCGAGCGCGACGCCGACCTGCCCCGCACGGAGGTCGGCGACGACGTCGCGGTCGGGGAGTACGTGGCGGCCCGCCTCGGCCGCGAGGTCGTCGACCGCCTCGTCGAGCCCCTCCTGGGCGGTGTCTACGCGGGCGACGCGTACCGCATCTCGATGCGCTCGGCAGTACCGCAGCTGTTCCAGGCCGCGAAGACCCACGACTCCCTCACCGAGGCCGTCCGGGGCATCCAGGAGCGCGCCGCCGCCGCACAGCAGACCGGCCCGGTCTTCATGGGCATCGAGGGCGGAGTGGGCCAACTGCCGCTCGCCGTCGCGGAGTCGGCACGCGCGCGGGGCGCCGAGATCCTCACCGGGACACCGGCCACGGAGCTGCGCCGGAGCGGGGCAGCAGGCTGGCGCGTCGTCGCCGGAGACCGCGTGCTCGACGCCGACGGGGTGATCGTCGCCGTACCCGCCCCGGGCGCCGCCGAGCTGCTGCGGCCCGAAGCACCGGGCGCCGCCGCCGAGTTGGGCGCCGTCGAGTACGCCTCGATGGCCCTGATCACCCTCGCCTACCGCCGCGCGGACATTGAACTCCCCGAAGGCAGCGGCTTCTTGGTGCCACCGGTAGACGACCGCACCATCAAGGCATCCACCTTCGCCTCCCAGAAGTGGGGCTGGATCGCCGACGAGAACCCGGACGCGGTCGTCCTGCGCACCTCGGTGGGCCGCTACGGCGAGACGACGATCCTGGAGCGCGACGACGCCGGCCTGGTGGACGTCTCGCGCCACGACCTGCGCGAGGCCACCGGCCTGGACGCCAGGCCCCTCGCGACCCGCGTCACCCGCTGGACCGACGGCCTGCCCCAGTACCCGGTCGGCCACCACGCGCGCGTGACCCGTATCCGCGAACACGTGAGCAAGCTTCCCGGCCTGGCGGTGTGCGGCGCGGCGTACGACGGGGTCGGTATCCCGGCCACCATCGCGAGCGCGTACGCGGCCGTCGAGCGGCTGACCGGCGACCCGGTGCCGAGCGCGTCCGGCGGAGCGGGAGAATAGCCCCATGAGCGACGACGCCCCCACCACCGAGCCCGGCCGCATCCCGAACAAGGGCAAGCTGGCCAAGGACCTCAACGAGGCCATCCGCTACACGCTGTGGTCCGTCTTCAAGCTGAAGGACGTGCTGCCCGAGGACCGCGCCGGTTACGCCGACGAGGTCCAGGAGCTGTTCGACCAGCTCGCCGCGAAGGACGTGACCGTACGCGGCACCTACGACGTGTCGGGCCTGCGTGCCGACGCCGACCTCATGATCTGGTGGCACGCCGAGACCGCCGATCAGCTCCAGGAGGCGTACAACCTCTTCCGCCGCACGAAGCTCGGCCGCGCCCTGGAGCCGGTCTGGTCGAACATGGCGCTGCACCGCCCCGCCGAGTTCAACCGCTCGCACATCCCGGCCTTCCTGGCCGACGAGACACCGCGCAACTACATCAGCGTGTACCCGTTCGTGCGCTCCTACGACTGGTACCTGCTCCCCGACGAGGACCGCCGCCGCATGCTCGCCGACCACGGCAAGATGGCCCGCGGCTACCCGGACGTGCGCGCCAACACGGTCGCCTCCTTCTCCCTCGGCGACTACGAGTGGCTCCTGGCCTTCGAGGCCGACGAGCTCTACCGCATCGTCGACCTCATGCGCCACCTGCGCGCCTCCGAGGCCCGCATGCACGTCCGAGAAGAGGTCCCCTTCTACACGGGCCGCCGCAAGGACATCGGCGACTTGGTAGCAGGCCTGGCGTAGGCGCCCTGTTTTTTAGTCTTTCAGGGGCGCGGGGAACTGCGCGACCAGCCCCCACCGGGCCCGCAGACGAATCACTGCCAGGTCGGTCGCGCAGCCTTCGGCTCAGCATGCGGAGCACACGCAGCCCGCCGCTCAGGCAACCGCCCCTCCAACAGGTAAGCGTCCAAATACCCGTTGACGCACTTGTTGGATCCCCCCGCGATCCCATGAGTCCCCGCATCCCGCTCGGTCACCAACACCGAGCCCGACAACCGCCGCTGCAACTCCAGCGCCCCGCCGTACGGCGTAGCCGCATCCCGCTCGGCAGCCATGATCAGCACCGGCGGCAACTCCCCGGGCCCGGTCCGCACATCGAGGGGCTGCTGACGCGGCTCGGGCCAGTACGCACAGGGCAGATTCATCCACACGTTGTCCCACGTCTCGAACGGCGCCACCCGCGCGAGCCGGGTGTTGTCCCGGTCCCAGACACTCCACTCGGTGGGCCAGGCCGCGTCGTTGCACTCGACGGCCGTGTACACCGCGTTCCCGTTCTCCGCCTCGACGGCCGCCCCCGGCGTCGGTCCGGCCTGCTGGATCAGCGGCTTCGGGTCGCCCTTCAGGTACGACGACAGCGCGGCGGCGCTGTGCGGCCAGTAGTCGTCGTAGTACCCGGCCGACAGGATCGCGCCCTGCAACTGCGCCGGCCCCACCTTGCCGCCCGCGGGCTTCTCGGCGAGCCGTGCCTCGGCCCTGCGGTAGCTGCCGAGCACCTTCTCCGCCGTGTCGCCGAGGCCGTAGACGTCGTCGTGCTCGGCGATCCACTCGCGGAAGTCCGTCCAGCGGCCCTCGAACGCGGCCGACTGGTCGAGGTTGTTGCGGTACCAGATCTGCTCGGGGTCCGGGTTCACCGCCGAGTCGAACACCATCCGCCGTACGTGCGTGGGGAACAGCGTCGCGTACAGCGCCCCGAAGTAGGTCCCGTAGGACGCACCCATGAACGTCAGCTTGTCCTCGCCGAGCGCGGCGCGCAGGACGTCCAGGTCGCGGGCGTTGTTCAGGGAGGTGTAGAAGCGGAGCTTGCTGCCGGAGCGCTTGGCGCAGCCGCGCGCGTAGGTCTTGGCCTCGGCGATGCGTTCCTTCTTGTACGACTCCGAGGGGTACGTCGGCGACTGCGAGGGCGCCTTGAAGAAGTGCTTGGGGTCCTCGCAGGACAGGGGTGCCGACTTGTCGACCCCGCGCGGGGCGTAGCCGACGAGGTCGTAGGCCGACGCGATGCGCTTCCACTCGGGGAGCATGCCGATCAGCGGGAAGTAGAGGCCGGAGGCGCCGGGGCCGCCGGGGTTGTAGACCAGGGAGCCCTGGCCGGGCACTCTGCGCTTGCTGTTGTGCGGGTCCTTGTGGGTGGCCCGGGCGCGGCTGACGGTCAGTCTGATCTGCTTGCCGTCGGGGTGCGCGTAGTCGAGCGGGACGGAGACCGTGCCGCACTCCATGACGCCGGGCAGGTCCTGCGCGTCGGGGCACTTCCCGAAGGTGATGCCCCGCGCGCGGGCGTGCGCGGCGGCCAGCGCGGTGCCGGTGAGTTCGGCGGCCCGGACTCCGGGCACGCCGGGGTTACCGGTGGCCGGGGCGGCGGCGAGGGTGGTGAGGAGCAAGGACCCGGCGGCCGAGTACAGGGCGGCGGCTCGCATGGTGGGGTATCCCTTCGGAGCACGGCTGCAACAAAAGGGATGTTTCGTTCGGCCGTCGGCGAAGGCAAGCACCATCGGGCGGTGTCGGCCCCAATGACCCCTGTGCGCCCCCGGGGAGCGCCTTCACGCTGCGGTCAGCGGCGCCACTCGTACTGCTCGCGGTGCGCGAAGGCCGCCCGTAGATCCGGCTCGCCGACCGCGCGGATGCCGCGTACGGCGACGGACGTCAGATATGTACGGTCGTCCCCGCTGCCCGCGTGCCGGGCCAGCGTGCCCAGCAGCCGCTGACCGGCCGGGGAGGCCCAGCGCGAGTACGGGTGCACCTCGACCCGCGCGATGGCCAGACAGCTCAGCGTGAGGGCCAGCGGCAGCGCGAACCAGAGCGCGACCAGCCCCCGGGGCATCTCGGCCCCCGGCGTCAGCAGCGCGGTCGCGCCCAGCACGAGCACGACGAGCGCGGCCGCCCGCACCTGCCGTACCCCGGCCGCAACGGTCGTACTGCTGCCGTCCGGTACGGCCAGACCCGCGTCGACGAGCCGGACCGCGACCTCGCGCACCGCGTCCGTGGCCGCCGCGGAGGCCCGCACCGGGCCGATCCGGGACTGGCCCTCGGGCCCGATCGCGCCTATCACCGACCGCTCGATGGCGTCCCGGCCGCGCGGGTCGACGACGGTCGCCCAGCCGGTGTGCGCGAGCAGCAGCCGGTGCTGCCGCGCCATGGAGACGAGCGTCAGATCGGCGACCCGCGCGGGACCGCCGGACAGGAACGCCGCCTCGTAGAGCGTCAGATCGTGTCCTGTGCCCGCGTCGTCCGTGTCGACGGCCGCTCTGACGGCGGCCAGGCACAGCCGCGTGCACGCCGTGCCGGCGACGGCCCAGGCCAGGAGCAGGAGGAGGACCCAGAACATGCCACGTTTCTATGCCAAAGGCCCAGCTTGACGCCATGCCTTGTTCACAATCCGGACGGAGCGTTGTCGGTATGTGACGTTCCGATTGGCCGGAAACGGACTACGGCCGAAACGGTTCTACGGCTGGGCCGACGGCGGTGGGGCGGAGGCGGCCGGCGGGAGCGTGTAGGTCGGGGAGACCGACGGGGTCAGCGGGACCACCTGGCCGGGGTCGGCCGCGGCGGAGACGCTGGGCGCCGGCGAACTCGACGCGGCCATGTCCCGGGCCAGCGCGGCGAAGTCGACGTACCCGGTGGCCTCCAGGACCTTGATGTGGTCCAGGACGGTCGTGTTGGCGTCGTCGGCGAGGGCGCGGACGAGGGAGTTCTGGGTGGTGGCGCGGACCTGGGCGACCACCGTGAACACCTTGCCGTGCGCGAGGCGCAGGATGTTGGCGAACTTGCGGTCGAAGTCCACGCCCTGCGCCGCGTTGAGCGTCGCGAGCCACTGCTGTTGCTGTGCGTTGGGCTGGTTGGGCAGCGGCACCCCGAGCCGGGCGGCGACGTCACGCACCCGCTCGTCCAGGAACGTGTGCCCGTCGATGAGGTGCTGCCCCGCCGTCCGTACGGCGGCGGTCGTGCCCTTCTCCTCGGCCTGCTGGCCGGCCGGCAGCTCCCACAGCCCGGCCAGCCGGACCCTGGTGACGAAGTCCCGGTCCAGGGCGGACAACGGCCCGTACTGCGTGGTCACGGTCTGGTCGCTGAGCACGGCGGCACCGGTCGTCCCGGACCGGTCGGCGTAGGACCAGACCGGGAAGATCAGCGCGGCCAGCGTCGCGGTCAGGCCCATGACGATGACGCCGGTGCCACTGAATATGCCTCGGCCTTGGACGGGGGGTCGCGGTCGCATGGGGTGCCTCCTGTTACGGCACCGCACGTGAGTGTGCTTTTCGTGCGCTTCTCGTGCGGAACCGCAATATTACTGTGGAGTCACTGTCACCTTCCAAGGCCCCACGTCAGCCGCACCTCACTCCCCTCGCCGGCCCCACCTCGGCCCCTCAGCGGCGCAGCAGCACCCGCCGGGTGGCGCGGGCGAGCCGGACCGCGGGCCGCGTCGAGCGCGGGGTCGGCCCCGAGCGCTCCAGCCACCACTCCCGCACCTCCCGCCGCACCTCCGCGTCCTCGGGCCCGCCCGAGAGCAGCAGCTGCCCGGCGAAGTCCAGCGCGTCACGCCGGTAACCGCCGGTCATCGGGTGCGAGTGCGCGTACGCGAGGAAGGCCGGCCGGTACGAGTCCCCGAGGATCAAGGGCAGTTCGGGAGCCACCTTCGCCACTACGTCGGCCCGCTTCACCCCGAGTGCCCGCGC
>NZ_JBXVPZ010000291.1:0-12330 GCF_057961495.1 Streptomyces sp. P5F9
CCCACCGCCCGCGCCCGATGGCTCGCCCTCCTGCTCACCGGACTCACCGCCCGCTGACCGACCGCGGGGGTACGCCGCCGTCGCGGCCACCGCCGGGACGCCCTCTACGACCGCCTCACCTGCCGACAGAAGGCGTACCGGGCCCGCCGACCGGCCGCCGAGCGGGTCCGCGAAGCCGTAACGGCCCCGGCCGCTGCGACGACTCGCGGAACCAGCTCCGGGGCTCTGGCCAGCACGGACGCCTAGGTCAAGGTGGTGGCGACCTCGACGCGCCGCCGTACGACGTCACTCGTCGTCGGCAGCGTCCTTGTCGCGCAGCGGGCGCATACCGCCGGGCAGCTCGGGCAGCTTGAACGAGTACCGGCCCAGCATGTTGATGTGCTGTCGCACGAACGGCGAGAGGCGGCCGACATCCTCGTCGCGGACGTCGCTCCCTCGGGCAAGCCCAGGGACGCCAGCACGGTGGGCTTGGCGGGGCGGGGTTGTCAGGTCGGTCGCAGTGCGCGGACTACTCCGTCGCTGGAATCGGAGAGCTGTGACCTGAGCTTTCCGGCATCCCTTTCCAGTTCTGCATTGCGCAAGGCCAGGATCTGGATCTGGTTGGCGTAGGTCGCCGCGGTGTCCTTCAACTCCCTGACCTCGGCGGCGTGCTCCCGGCGGAGTGCGCGTTCCTGCTTGCGCAGTCGGGCGACCTCGGCCTTGAGCTCGTCGACCTCGGGACGCTTGACCTCGGGGGCAGAGAGGATCTCCTTGATCGCGGCGGCGACCGGCGAGCGGTAGTAGGAAGCTCGTGACACCCCGCCCTCGGCGGCGATGTTCACAGATGTCACGGAGCCGTCGGTGATCGCCGGGCGGCCGTCCATGAGTCGTTCGAAGGCCCGCATGATCTGCCGGTCGATGTCGGTCAGCCTCTCGTGCTCACGGACCAGACGGGCGAAGACGCTCTGGGTGATGCTGCTGGTGGTCACGCGGACACTCCTTTCTCGTCACGGAGTTCGGCGATCAGCTGGGTAAGCGTCGACAGGTGTTCCTCGATGGCGATCCGCTGGAACGCGGGAACGTCGTCGGTGCGGGCGAACTCCTCAGCGGCGAGATCACGGGCCCGGGCCATTCTGGGCAGATGAACGGCCGAGCGGCGCGCGTTCGGGCAGGCCAAGCAGGCGCTGAGCATGGGAAGCGGCCGGCCGATGGGCTTGGCGCGCTTGCCGCAGACGGCGGTCCCGGCGTGGTGGAAGCAGTCGTTGAGGATGCCCGGATGCAGGGTGCGAGTGAGGTGCCGAAGCGCGGCTCTCAGCCGTTCGGGGCTGGCGGCCGTGCCGGGCAGGTCACCCAGCTCGGCCCTGATCCGGTCGAAGTCCGCTGCCACGCGGCCGGCGGCCCCACCGGCGGACCGGCCACCCTCGTTGTGGTCGTGATAGAGGTCCTCGACGTAGTCCAGCAGCACGACCGCCTTCTCCGAAGCGACCTCGTCGGCGAAGCCCGAGGCAGAGGTGCCCGCATAGCCCTCGAAGATCGCGAAGGCGTTGTGCTTGTACTGCCTCGTGCCAGCAACAACGCCGAACGGCTGGTGTGCGATATGCCAGGCCAGCGTGCGCCGGAACTGCCGGGTGTCGAACCACCAGGGCTGAACCGGCCCCGGGCCGGCGTCGTCCCCGGTCTCGTCTGCGGCCTCCTGGCCCAGCTCGGGATCGTCAACTGCCTCGTCATCGGCGTACTCGTCGACGAGGGGCAACGGAATGTAGGGCTCACCCTGGATGCTGAAGAGGTCATTGAGGTGCTGCTGGAAGTTCTTCAGACGCAGCGTCACGTCGCTGAACAGGCCGTAGCCGGCCTTCTCTCCGACCCAGGTTCCGAAGAGGTGGGTGGGATCGTCGTTGATCTGCTTGAGGACCTCGACCGCCTGGTGCACGACGTCCAGGACCACCCACTCGGCTTCGTCGCCCGTAAGCCTGCGGCCTTTGAATACCCGACCCTTGATCTTGTAGCGGGTGCGGCCGTCGGCCCCAGGCTCGGTGAAGGTGCACTCACGGCCGAGCTCCCGCACCTCCACGTCCCTCATTCCGGACAGGTAGGCGATCACGATCCAGCAGGCTGTCCTGAGATGGACCACCTCGCTGGCCAGGGATGCGGCGGACAGTTCGGAGCGCCATGGCAGGCCGCTGTCGGGACATTTCGACATCGGGACGGCAAGGCCGCCCTCCTCCCAGCCCAGCTCCCTGCCAGCGGCCTCGATCTCCCGTCGCAGGTGCAGTACGCGGTGAGCCCGGATCAGCATTGCGGTCATACTTAGATTGGGGGCCTGCACCACCCCGTCGACGACATCCGCGGAACAAGCGCCTCGATATTCCATCGGCAGGGCCGGCATGCCACGACCCAGCGCACGGCGCTCGGCGATGAAAGCGTCCAGCCGCTCACACGTCTGGCCGGGGACGATGTCGCTTTTGGACTGCTCCTCCCGTAGACGCTCCAGTAGCGCTTGTGCAGCCAGGAGGTCCCGGCTGGCGACTTGGACGTAGAACAGGGCGGCAGACAACAGCGGCCGCATGATCTCCTCGGGGATGCGCGGAGTGCTGTTCTCCCGTTGCGTCTTCAGTTTGGCCACCTGCTTGGCACTGCGATGCGGCCAAGGAACGATGGCCAGCCGGTCGCCCGTCAGGAAGGGGCCGTGGCCGGAGAGGTGCTTGAGCAGGTTGACCTTGCTGACGACCGCATGCGGCCCCTGCGCTTCCCAGCGAGTGACCAGCGTCTCCAGATGGCCGGCCTCGGCGTCCTGCAGACGCCGGACGCCGACCGAACGCAGGTCCTGGAAGAGGCTGACGAGCCGGGTGCACTGTTGTGGGGCCGAAGTGGGCTTCATCGGGTGGTGGGTGCGTCCGGTGCGGCGCCGTAGCCGCGAGTAGAGAAACTCCTTCGCGGTCTGCCGATGGAGCCCGGCTTCGAACCGGAGGAAATCGATGCGGCCAGACGCCTCGGTCCGGGGAAAGAAGTCACCCAGATCCCACACGTCGTCGCCGAACCGCGGACCCCGAGAGGCGTGATACCTGCTCAACCGATTGGGCAGGACGTAGTCATCCGGTGCGGGGGCCGGCGCCGCCTTGGACAGTGGGAGGGTCATCGCAGCGTCTCCAGAAATGAGGCGGGCAGCGCCAGACGGGGACCATCGGCCTCCGCAATGGCCTGGGCAGTGGCGATCTGAAGCGCGCTGAAGCGGGCCAGGACGCCCTTGGTAATCCGCTCGTGCGCGACCGCGAAACGGGCCGTCCACTCGGCCGTGGAGAACTCCTCGCGCTGAGCCTCGATGGTCCCGAGGACAGAGAGCACGGCGGGCAGGTGACGTGTCGTGAAGACGGCGTTCGGGCACTCCAGGCAGACCCAGGGCGGAACCGGACACGCTGCGCCCTTCTTGAGGGAGTAAGGCGAGTCGAAGAAGTTCCGGCAGGACGACAACCACACGTCGGTGGCCCCGGACAGGGCGTCCCGAACTGCCTCCGGGGGCACTTCCTGGCTGCCGTCGTCCAGGCGCCCGCCCTCTTCGTCCAGTACCACCGGTGGCCGTTGGTGGACGGCGAGGGCCTCGCTCAGGCCGGCCTCGACCGCCTGGTCGTGGATCTCCTCGTGAGCGCCGATGTCGGCGTAGTGACGCCCTGCGACCTCGCGGGTATGTCCGGCGGCAAAATCCGGCAGCACACCCCCGGACTGCAGATACTGCTTCGACTTGAAGGACTTGCGCAGGCGCCGCAAATCCAGGTTGACCGGCTTCCCACCCCTGTCGTGCATGGCATCGAAGCCGTGCTCGACCAGGAAGCGGCCCCGATCCCACGCACTCAGCAGCACCCGTGCCCCGGACGCAGGGCCCAATGCATTGGTCGCGCAGGAGATGCTCACCCACAGGTCGTCGTATTCACCCAGCTCGCGTGCGCGCTTGGTCAACCGCATGGCCAGCCGTAGGACCCCGCCAGGAGAGCGCAGGTTACCGCCGTCGCGGATGCGCATGCTCTTGTGCGGATCACCGCCCGCACGTCGCTTGTAGTACTGGACACTCACGAAGCCGCGAGCCGCGTTGGTCAGGCAGCCCACCTTGAGATCCTTGATCGCCTCGGGCTCCATCCCCGTCTGGCAGGCCAGCAGAACGTGGAAGGACAACAAGTCCCGCCTCGACAAGTAGAGGTGGCTGTTGACGCCGCGGACGTACCCGTTCGCGGCGACACCCCGGATGTTCCGATAGGCAGCGGTCAGGGGGCCGTGCTCGTTGATGAACCACAGGATGTTCTCAAGCCGCCCCCAACCGTGGATCTCCGGATTCCTACCTGCGGCGGCCAGGCGCTCTCCGGCCAGGATGCGATCGCGGATCCTGGCGACCTCCGCCCGGGCAGCGGTCTCGAACGCCTCGAAGACCGGCACGGGGTAGGCGTCCAGTGGCTTCCCGGTAGCCCGCCTCTCACTCATCGAGTAGGCGATCCGCGAGCGCAGGTCCACATCGAAGCGCCCCGGATGGGCCTGGTTGACCTGCCTCAGCAGCCGCACGATCTGCCACATCGCCACCGAAGCCGATCCGCTGCTCGGGCCGTAGTGGTCCGTCAGCCTCTCCTCATAGGCGTCCACCAGACCGGAGTCCAGATCGTCCAGGTCGATGTCCTCGCCGCGCTCGGGCATCACCGCAACCGCGAAGCGGAGGAAATCACGGACGCGCACCACCAGCGACCGAAAGTTCGAGACCACGCGATTCCCGACCACGGCCTTGGGTGGTGTTACCGCCACGATTGCCTGTCCCAGCGCCCGGGCCAGACGGGGGCAGGGCAGGTCGGACAGGTCGACGTGCTCCTCTGCCTCACCGAACCGGACGCGGAACACCACGGGCCCCAGTACGGGCACGGGGTCAGCCGGTGCAGGAGCGGGAGTTGCCGAGGTGAATCGGGTGCGTCCCCTGCTCATCGACGCACCCCCGCCGGAACCTCGATGCGGTCCAGAACCGCGGACTGTTCATCCCACTCGGCCAGGGCCGACAGCACGATCTCCTGGGCCTCATCGAGCACATCGAGGTAGATGTAGACGGTCTCCTCATGCGCGTGCCCGAGCAGCAGTTGGAGCTTGCGCATCGGATTGCCGATCAGCATCCGCTTGATCTGGGCTGACGTGAAGTGGCGGTCCTCGTTCATGCCCAGCGCCCGGATCGTCTGCCGCAGCAGCAGGCCCAGCATGTGCACGGCGAAGGTGTGCCGCAGCGTATGGGGATGGACGTCGAACTCGATGCCGAAAGTCGCGCACCGCTCGTTCGCCCGCCGGAACGCGGACTGCCAGGTGGCGCTCGACAACGGCTGACCGTTCTCACCCAGCCACAGCCACAGCGGCCCCGATGGCCGGCCCCCGGCGTCCGTGCCCATCAGCCGAAGCCGGTCGGCGTACCCGAGGTCCGAGTACTTCCAGGCCCTGCGCTTGCCGGTCACCACCATCGCCTGCCGGTTCGCCTGACGCACCAGGAACGGGTCCTCCCACCGGTAGGCGCCCTCAGCCAGTTTGCGCTGGACTAGCTCGTCGCGCTCGAAGCCGACATGGTGATGCAGATCGCGCAGGACCTTCCGACGCATGAACACGGTCCGCGGCGTGTGCCGCTTCGTGACGGCAGACGACAAGTGCACGTCTCCGCGCCCCTGGGCCATTGGTGGCAGTTCCGGCAGCACCAGGCTCGCCGCCTCGCGCAGCCGCATCCCCGTGCAGACCAGCAGGTCAGCGAAGAGGCTGTTTCGCTCCCCGTTGCGCCCTCGCCACTTCGGATCACGGCCCCCATCGGGCAGGTAGCCAAGGAGCCCCACATCCCGCCACAACAGGTAGTCCTCATAGGGCAGGAACTTCATCTTGGTGTTTCGGGATCCCGGCTCTGACTCGGCGTTCACCCGCACCTGCTTGGGACCCTGCGGCGTCATCACGGTCTTGTCGACGTAGCGAAACGGCTCCTCCGCCAGCAGACCGGCGTCGAGAGACCACTTCACCCACTTGTCCAACGCAGCCAGCGTGCGCGTCCAGGTGCTGCCCGTGATCCGGTCGTCCGGGTCGTTGGCGTGAAGCCGGGCGTACTTGTAAGCACGCAGGTCTTCGCTGTCGATCTGCCAGATTGACTTCCCTCCGCGAGCCTCGTGGAGGAACCGGCACTGGAGCATGATGTCCGAGGCGTACCCATCAATCCCGTTCTCGGATCTCACTCCCCAGCTCGGCAGGTCCCGGAAGAACCTGTTGAGGTGAAGGTCGTACGAACCGTCAGGGCCGAGATAGAACGGCTGGCGTTCGGTGACGCCGGCACGCTGGAGTACGCCGATGGCGTCGATGTCCAACGTTGGAACCGTCGCCAGCTGACTCTTGGTTCGGTGCAGTGCGGCCACGGCTTCGGGTGCTTCGTGCTGGGGCAAGTCGTCCTCGCGTCTCATGAGACATGCCTTCTGGAGGCATAGCAATCCTGTCGTTGAGACACCAAAAGGTGCAGCCATAAACGAGGAGACCGGCATCGTCGTGGAGGCGGAGTCGCTGAAGGTCGTGCATGTCATCCATGCCGCCCTCGGGGTCGAGGCGCCCAGCGGGTTCCTCACCGTCGTCTTCGCCGCCGACACGTGGACCGGCGAAGCCGAGAACCGCGAACCCCTCAAGCACGCGCAGGTCCGCTGGGCCCAAGTCGACGCCGTGCCACAGGAGTTCGTGAGAGGCAACGGGCAGGCTCTCCGGCAGTACCTCGACGGTGTCGAACCGCAGATGCGTCTGTACGGGTGGGAGTGAGGGGGCAACTCAGGTTGCGGACTCGCGGGTTGACACTCCGGATACTGAACGACCGTTCTACAGCGCCGACTTGATCGTGTGCAGCACCGCGTCCGCCATGCCCCGCTCACCCCGCGCGTTCGGATGCACCGGCGCCGCCGGGCTCTCCGGTACGAGCGGCTCGATCCAGCGGGTGTCCTTCGCCGCGCAGGCGTTGTGGTCGGTGGACGGGGTGTACGTGTCGACGTAGCCGGCCCCCGCCTCCGAAGCCCGTTGCCGCAGCGTCGAGTTGAGCTGCTGCTCCTTCTCGCGGAGGAAGGTCACGTCGCCCGGTGCGAGGGACATCTCCCGGCCGCAGTCGGCGCTGTCGGCCGGCAGGATCGCCGGGTAGGAGACGACGTAGACCCGGGCCTCGGGGGCGCGGCGCCGGACCTCGGTCAGGACCCGGGTGAGGCGTTCGCCCGTCGTGGCGATCTTCTCGCGTATGGCGTCCGAGTCGCCCGTGACGTAGTTCCGTTCGCAGGGCGCGTCCTCGTGGATGTACTTGCCGCTGCCCGTCATCTCGTACAGCGCGCCCATCGCCACGCACCGTTTGATCATCGAGCTGAAGTCGATGTCGTTGCCGCCGATACCCACGGTGACCAGCCGGGTGGCGGACGAAAGTGCCCTGAGTTGGGGGGAGTTGGTTCCGTCGTCCGTCTTCTGCGCTGCCGCGAGGTCGGCGGTTGTGGCGCCGCTGCAGCTCACGTCGCGGAAGTCCCGTCCCTTCAGGCCGAGTTCGGCGGCGACGAGGGCCGGGTAGTTGCCGGCGGAGCGGTCGCAGCCCGCGGGGGTGCCGGTGGGGTCGGTGATGCCGGGGCCGGCCGTGTAGGAGTCGCCGAGGGCCACGTACGGGCCCTTGGACGGGGCCGAGTAGGCGATGCCGCTGTGGCTGTCGTCGTTGCCGTCGCCGTCGTGGGTGACCAGGACGACGGTGAGCAGCGTGCCGCAGGCGAGGAGCCCGGCCACTCCGGCCCGCACTGAGGTTTTCATCGAAGTGCCCTCTCTGGTGGGCGAGTTGGTGACGTGGTGGGGTGTGGACGTCCGCGGGCCCGGCGACGGGCGGGGGGAGTGCCCCGTCGCCGGGCCCGGGACTTGCGCCGGTCCCCGTCCCCACGGGATCCGGCACCGCGAGGCCGCCTCCGCTCTCGGCGGCCCCGGCCTAGGGGACCGGAGTGAGCCGGGCGGTGGGCGTGTCGGCGGTCGGTGCCGGGACCTTGCGGCTCAGGGCCTCGCCCTCGACGTCCGTGCGGGGCAGGATCCGGTCGAGCCAACGGGGCAGGTACCAGGCCTTGTTGCCCAGGAGGGAGAGGACTGCGGGCACGATCGCCATCCGGACCACGAACGCGTCGAACAGGACCGCGATGGCCAGCCCGAAGCCGATCATCTTGATCATCGAGGCACCCGCGCCGATGAAGCCCGAGAACACCGCCATCATGATCAGCGCGGCGGCCACGACCACCCGGGCGCTGTGCCGGAACCCGGAGACGATCGCCTGACCGGGCCCGTCCCCGTGGACGTACGCCTCGCGCATCCGGGAGACCAGGAACACCTCGTAGTCCATGGCCAGTCCGAAGACGATGCCCACCAGGAAGATCGGCATCAGGCTCATGATCGGGCCGGTCTGGTCGACGCCCAACAGCGAGGCCCCGTGGCCCTGTTGGAAGACCGCGACCACCGCGCCGAGCGCCGCGAGCACGGAGAGCAGGAAGCCGAGCGCAGCCTTCAGAGGCACGAGCAGCGAGCGGAAGACCAGGAGCAGGAGAACGATCGCCAGACCCACCACCAGCGCCAGGTACGGGATCAGCGCGTCCTGCACCTTCTGCGCCACGTCGATGTTCAGCGCGGTGGTGCCGGTGACCTCGAAGCTCGCGCCGGATGTGCCGGACTCGATACCGGCCCGCTCGTCGCGGATCGTCTGGACGAGCTGCTTCGTCTTCTCGTCGGTGGGGCTGGTGGCGGGGGTCGCGCTGAACACCGCCGTGTCGCCTGCCGAGTTGAAGCGCGCCGGTGAGACCGAGACCACCCCGTCGGTGGCCGCGATCTCCTTCGCGATCGTCGCTACGGCGCTCTTCGCGTCGTCGGCCTTCTTGGCGTCCACGACGATGGTCAGGGGGCCGTTGAAGCCGGGGCCGAAGCCCTTCGCGAGGTCGTCGTAGGCGCGGCGTTCGGTGGTGGCCGTGGACTTGGCCTCGTCGCCGGGCATGCCGAGCTGGAGGTTGAGGGCCGGGAGGGCCATCGCGCCGAGGCCCACGACGCCGAGCAGCAGGACGGGGATCGGGCGGCGGACGACGATCCGGGCCCAACGGCTGCCCCCGTTCTCGCCGTTGGCCTTGCTCCGCCCGGCCTTGGCCTTGCCCTTCCGTTCGCGGCGCGACAGGACGGCGTTCGGCCAGAAGCCGAGGACGGCCGGGACCAGGGTGAGGGAGATCAGGACCGACAGGAGGACCGCGCCCGCCGCCGCCAGGCCCATCTTCGTCAGCATCGGGATGCCGACCACCGACAGACCGGCCAGGGCGATGACAACGGTCAGGCCGGCGAACACCACTGCCGAACCCGCCGTACCGGCCGCGAGTCCCGCCGCTTCGCGCGGCGCGTGGCCCTTCTCGCGTTCCTCCCGGTAGCGGGAGACGACGAACAGCGCGTAGTCGATGCCGCAGGCGAGGCCGAGCATCGTGGCCAGTGTGCCGGTGGTCTCGGAGAGGCCGAAGGCGCTGCCCAGGGCGAGGACCGCGGACATGCTGATGCCGACGCCGAGGATCGCGGTAAGGAGGGGCAGGCCGGCCGCGGCCAGCGAACCGAAGGTGATGAGCAGGACCACGGCCGCTATCGCGATGCCGATCGCCTCGGCGCTGCCGCCCGCCGCGGGCTGGGTGGCGAGGGCGTCGCCGCCGACCTCGACGGTCAGGCCCGCCTTCTGGGCCGTGTCGATGGCCCGTTCCAGGTGGGTCTTGGCGGCGTCGGTGAGATCGTCGGCCTTCACCTTGAAGGTGACGGTGGAGTACGCCGTGGACGCGTCCTCGCTCACCGCCTTCGCGGCGAACGGGTCGACGGCGGAGGCGACTTGGGAACCGTCGGCCGCCTCCGTGACCAGCTTCTCGATCGCCGCCTTGTTCTCGGTCGCGGTGACCTTCTCGCCGTTCGGGGCGACGAAGACGATCCGGGCGTTCGCGCCGTCCGCCGCCGTACCGGGGAAGCGCTGCTCCAGCAGGTCGAAGGCGCGCTGCGACTCGATGCCGGGCATCGTGAAACCGTCGTCCGGGGCGGCGGGGGCCTTGGCGGCGGCGAATCCGACGGCGCCGAGGACCGCCACCCACAACAGGGTGACGAACCAGCGCCACCGGAAGGCCACACGGCCCAAGCGATAAAGGAGAGTAGCCATGGCTGGGGAAGGCCTCCACGTCGGCGGTAGGTCGAGATCCGATCGACAGCGTGATCGTGGTCTCAAGCCTTCCGGCGGCGGCCCTGCGGCACGAGGGAGTGCCCTCCCGAATGGATGGTGTAGCCCGCTACACCATCGCCGCGCGGCTCAGCCCCTGTTCGACCCTCAGCCCGCGTTCAGCTCGGTCAACTGGCCCAGCGGCAGCGTGTGGTGGGTCTGGAGGACCTTCGCGCGTAGATACCGGACGTTGTGCGGGGTGGTGAACACACCGGTCGGCACGCGGTCGTGCACGTCGATGCCGAGACCGCGCAACTGGTCGGCCTTGTCGGGGTTGTTGGAGAGCAGGTCCAGGGATGTGATCCCGAGGGCGGTGAGCATCTGCGCGGCGGCCGTGTAGTCACGGGCGTCCTCGGGCAGGCCCAGCGCGGTGTTCGCGGCGTACGTGTCGAGGCCCTGGTCCTGGAGGGCGTACGCGTCGAGCTTGTTGTAGAGGCCGATGCCGCGGCCCTCCTGGCGCAGGTAGAGCAGGACACCGCCGCGCTCGGCGATGCGCTCGACGGCCTCGCGCAGCTGGGGTCCGCAGTCGCAGCGGGCGGAGCCGAAGACGTCGCCGGTGAGGCACTCGGAGTGCAGCCGGACCAGCGGGGTGGTGCCGGGGGCGGGGTCGCCGAGGACGACCGCCACGTGTTCCTGGCCGTCGGTCAGGCCGTGGAAGGTGACGAGTTCGGCGTCGACGCCGTAGCCGTCCTGGAAGCGCAGCGGTACCCGGACGCGGGCACGCGGGGTGGCGGCGGGGAAGTCGGGCATGCGGGTCTCCGTGGTCCGGCGGCGGGTACGCGGATGTGCGTCAGTGAGGTGCTTCAGTTTTGAAGCACATCCACGATGACGGACCCTACCTCATGCTTGAAATTTGAAGCAACAGAATTGTGGGACGGGTCACGGGTCGCAGTTCACGAGTCACGGGTCATGGTTCACGGGTCACGTGCACGGCGAGGACGAACGCCGGCGCCAGGGAACGTCCTCCCGGGTGACCTCGCCCCCGTCGCCTTCCAGCGCCCGCGCGATCCCGGCGCTGATCTCCTCCATCTGCCGCACCTGCTCCGGGGTGAGGTGATCGAAGATCGCGGCCCGTACGGTCTCGACATGCCCAGGCGCCGTACGCTCCAGCACGGCCATCCCGTCGTCGGTGAGCACGGCCGTGCTGCCCCGCTTGTCCGACGGACACCCTTCCCGCCGCACCAGCCCGTCCTTCTCCAGCCGGGTCACGGCGTACGTCAGCCGGCTCCGGGTGATCTTCGACTTCTCGGCGAGGTCGGTCATCCGCAGCCGCCGGTCCGGCACCTCGGAGAGGTTGGCGAGGATGGAGTAGTACAGGTGGGGCATGCCGGCCTCCTGCTGGAGCTGCCGGTCGATCGCGTCCTCCAGGAGGTGCGTCGCGGCGATGTACGCGCGCCAGGCGCGCTGCTCCTCGGCGGTGAGCCAGCGAGTCGTCATGCCCCCAGTGTAGTTTTGTTTCAAACTTGAACCAAGCCCCGCCGTTCCACCGAGCCCCGCCCGCCTCCGACAGAGAGCGCGTCGATGCCTTTCCCCTACGTCCTGCTGTCCGCCGCCGTCTCCCTCGACGGCTACCTCGACGACACCGGCCCCGACCGGCTGCTCCTCTCCAGCCCGGCCGACTTCGACCGCGTCGACGAGGTCCGGGCATCGGTCGACGCGATCCTCATCGGCGCCGGCACGATCCGCGCGGACAACCCCCGCCTCCTGGTCAACTCCCCTGACCGCAGGGCGAGTCGAGTCGCCGCAGGCAAGCCGGAATACCCCCTCAAGGTCACGGTCACCGCCTCCGGAGACCTGGACCCGAAGGCCAACTTCTGGCACACGGGCGGCGAAAAGCTCGTCTGTACGACGACCAAGGGCGCGGAGCGAGCACGCGAGCTGGGCCTGGCGGCGGACATCGTGGCCCTCGGCCCGGACCTCGACTGGCGCGCCCTTCTCGAACACCTGCACTCGGTAAGGGGAGTTGACCGCCTGATGGTCGAGGGCGGCGGCACGATCCACACCCAACTCCTCCAACAGGGCCTGGCCGACGAACTCCACCTGGTCCTGTCCCCCCTCTTCGTGGGCGACGACAAGGCCCCCCGCCTCTTCGGCCCGGGCAAGTACCAGCC
>NZ_JBXVPZ010000292.1:0-12251 GCF_057961495.1 Streptomyces sp. P5F9
ATAAGAGACAGGGAGGCCCCCCATGTACGTCGGAATCGATGTCGGCACGTCCACGGTGAAGGCCGCCGCCTTCGACGGCTCCGGGCGTGAACTCGCCGTAGCCGCAAGGCCGGTGGGGCTGTCGATGCACGGCGGGTTCGTCGAGCAGGACATGGACGAGGTCTACGGCGCGGTCGTCGCCGTACTGGACGAACTCTCGGCGGAAGTCGACGGGCCGTTCGAGCTCGCCGGGCTGACCGGGCAGGGCGACGGGGTGTGGCTGGTGGACGCGAAGGGGCGGCCGGTGCGGGCGGCGGCGTCCTGGATGGACGGGCGGGCGCATGAACTGCTCGATCAGTGGCTGGCGGACGGGACCTTCGAGACGGTGTTCCGGCGGACCGGGAGCGCGATGTTCCCCGGATGTCCGGGGCCGCTGCTGGCCTGGCTCGCCGCCCACGAGCCCGCCGCTCTCGACGCTGCCGCCACCGCCCTGTACTGCAAGGACATGGTGTTCCAGCGGCTGACGGGGGCGCGGGCGGCCACCGATGTCTCGGACGCGTCGATGCCGTTCCTCGACCCCCGGACGCGGTCGTACGACAACGGTGTCGTCGAACTTCTCGGGCTGACCCAGAGGCGGGGGCTGCTGGCGCCGGTCGCCGACCCGGTCGCCACGGCCGAGACGCGTGGCGAGGGGCTGCCGGCGGGGACCCGGATCGCGAACGGGCCGTACGACCTGCCCGCCTGCGCGCTCGGCGCGGGGGTGACGGAACCGGGCGACGGGCTGCTCATCGTGGGGACCTGTCTCGCCAGTCTCGTCGCGACCACCGAGCTGGATCTGAGCGGCGAACCGGCCGGGCTGTACATCTCCCTCGACCGGCCGGGGCACTGGCTGCGGGCCATGCCGGCGATGGTCGGTACGGCGGCCCTGGACTGGGTGCTGTCGACGACCGGCGTCCGGCACGAGGAGGTGGACGCGCTGCTCGCGGCGACCCCGGCGGGGGCGAACGGAGTGCGGGTGCTGCCGTACTTCGCGCCGTCCGGTGAACGCGCGCCCTTCGTCGAGCCCCGGCTCCGCGCCGAACTGACCGGTGTCTCCCTGGAGTCGACGCCCGCCGACCTGATCCGGGCGACCTGCGAGGGCATCGGTTACGCGGCCCGGCACTGTCTGGAGGCGGCGGGGCTGACGGGGTCGCTGGCCGTGTGCGGTGGGGGTACGCGCAGCCCCGCCTGGATGCAATTGCTCGCGGATGTGCTGGGGCGGCCGTTGCGGGTCGTGGAGGGTGAGGTGGGGGCGCGGGGTGCGGTGCTCGCGGCGGCCGAGCGGTACGGGGTTCCGCTGGACGCGGGGGCGTGGACCCGGCCGACCCGGATCGTGGAACCGGACGCGGACCGGGCGGCGTACTACTCCGCCGGTTTCGAGGAACACCTCGGCCGGCTGACGGCCGCGCGCCACCGGAGCCGGTGATTTCGGGGGCGGGCGCCCGCGATTCGCGGTGTACTACCGGCCTGGCCGTGCGTGGCGAGGAGGAGTTCATGACGGTGCTTCGACGGTGGTGCCCGAACTGTCTCGGGTGGCAGGACTTCCAGAAGATGACCGACGCCGAGAAGGCCGCCGTCCGTGAGGAGAAGGGGCCCCGGCATTACGTGGGGGATCTGTGGCGCTGCGCCGTCAAGGGCTGTGTGCGGTACCAGCCGGCGTACCACGCGCGAGGCGGCGGCGATCTCCCCGAGAGGTTCCGTGAGGAGAAGGCCGCCGCCCCGGAGTGAGCGCCGCCGTGCTTACACCAGGTTGCTGAAGTCCGGGCCCTTCGTGCGGGTGCGCTTCAGCTCGTAGAAACCGGGGACCGAGGCGACCGCGACGGTGCCGTCCCAGAGGCGGGCGGCCTGCTCGCCCTGGGGGGCGGGGGTGACGACCGGGCCGAAGAAGGCGATCTGCTCGCCGTCGGGGCCGGGGACGGCGATGACGGGGGTGCCGACGTCCTGGCCGACCTTGTCGATGCCCTCCTTGTGGGAGGCGCGCAGCTCGGCGTCGAACTCGAAGTCCTCCTGGTCGGCGTAGTCGATCAGGTCGGCGGGCAGGCCGACGTCCGCGAGCGCGCCGGCGATCGCCTCGACGGTCGGGCCCTCGCCGTTGTTGTGGATGCGGGTGCCGAGCGCGGTGTAGAGCGGGCCGAGGGCGTCCGCGCCGTGCTTCTGCCAGACGGCGGTGACCACGCGGATCGGCTTCCAGGCCTTGGTCGCGAGCAGCTCGCGGTACTCCTCGGGCAGCTCGTCGAGCTTGGGCTCGTTGAGGACCGCCAGGCTCATGATGTGCCAGTGGACCTCGATGTCGCGGACCTTCTCCACTTCCAGCACCCACCGGGAGGTCATCCAGGCCCAGGGGCACAGCGGGTCGAACCAGAAGTCCACGGGCGTCTTTGCGGGCGTGGTCGCGGTCTCGGACATGACTCTCCTCGGAATACGGCCGTTTCCCCTCGCAACACCGTCCCTCGCCACCTCATTCCCGGGTACCTGCGGTCAGGGGCACATGGCAGGATCGGCCCTGACCGCATATCGAACACCAGCCGACATCATCCGAGGGAGCCACTCCGTGCCCGGTGAGAACCTGACCCGCGACGAGGCCCGCGAGCGGGCCGCCCTGCTGTCCGTCGACGGGTACGACGTGTCCCTCGACCTGCGTTCGGCGGTGGGTGACGACGACGGCGAGGGGCCGCGGACCTTCCGGTCGGTGACCACGATCCGGTTCCGCTGTGCCGAGCCGGGCGCGGCGAGCTTCGCGGACCTGATCGCACCGGCCGTGACCGCCCTGTCGCTCAACGGCAAGGACCTCGACCCGGGCGCGGTCTTCGACGGCACGCGCATCCGGCTGGAGGACCTGGCCGCCGAGAACGAGCTGGTCGTCGACGCGCGGTGCGCGTACTCCCGTACCGGCGAGGGCATGCACCGCTTCGTCGACCCCGAGGACGGCGAGGTCTACCTCTACACCCAGTACGAGCCGGCCGACTCGCGCCGGGTCTTCGCCAACTTCGAGCAGCCGGACCTCAAGGCGCCGTTCCGCGCCGAGGTGCGGGCGCCCGAGGGCTGGACGGCGTGGAGCAACGGCGTCGGCGAACTGACCGACGGCGTATGGAAGTTCGCGGAGACGAAGCCGATCTCGACGTACATCACGGCGTTCGCGGCGGGCCCGTACCACTACGTGACGGACTCCTACTCCCGCACCTTCGACGACGGTACGACGCTGGAGATCCCGCTCGGCGCGATGTGCCGCAAGGGTCTGGCGCCGTACTTCGACGCCGACGACGTCTTCCTGATCACCAAGCAGGGCCTGGACTTCTTCCACGAGCACTTCGACTACCCGTACCCCTTCGGGAAGTACGACCAGGCGTTCGTGCCGGAGTACAACCTCGGCGCGATGGAGAACCCGGGGCTCGTCACCTTCCGCGAGGAGTACATCTTCCGGGGGAAGGTGACACAGGCGTCGTATTCGGGGCGGGCGAACACGATCCTGCACGAGATGGCGCACATGTGGTTCGGCGACCTCGTCACCATGGAGTGGTGGGACGACCTGTGGCTGAAGGAGTCCTTCGCCGACTTCATGGGCGTGTTCGCGAACGTCGGCGCGACCCGCTTCACCGACGCCTGGATCAGCTTCGCCAACCGCCGCAAGGCGTGGGCGTACCGCGCGGACCAGCTCCCCTCCACGCACCCGATCACCGCCGACATCCGCGACCTCCAGGACGCGAAGCTCAACTTCGACGGCATCACGTACGCCAAGGGGGCTTCCGTACTGAAGCAGTTGGTGGCGTACGTCGGCCAGGACGCGTTCCTCGAAGGCGCGCGCCGCTACTTCAAGCGGAACGCGTACGGCAACACGCGCCTCGGTGACCTGCTGTCGGTGCTGGAGGAGACGAGCGGGCGGGACATGGCGTCCTGGGCGCGGTCGTGGCTGCAGACGGCAGGGGTCAACTCCCTCACCCCGCAAGTGGTGTTGGACGTGGAGGGCGGCCGCATCGCCGAGCTGACCGTGCTCCAGGAAGCCGCCGAGTCGCACCCCGCACTCCGCCCGCACCGCGTGGTGGTCGGCCTCTATCGGATGGAGGGCGGCCGTCTGGTCCGGTACGAGCGGGCCGAGGTGGACGTCGACGGCGCGCGGACGGTCGTCGTGGAGCTGGCCGGTGCGGACGCGCCGGAGCTGGTGCTCGTCAACGACGAGGACCTCACGTACGCCAAGACCCGTTTCGACGCTGTGTCGTTGGCGACCCTGCGGGACCATCTCGGCGCGCTGACCGACCCGATGGCGCGGGCGCTGTGCTGGTCGGCGCTGTGGAACATGACGCGGGACGCGCTGCTGCTCGCGCCCGACTTCATCGACCTGGTGATGCAGTTCGGGCGCCGGGAGACCGACATCGGTGTGCTGCAGATGCTGCACGCGTGGGCGAACTCGGCGCTGGTCAACTACTCGCCGCCGTGGTGGCGCGAGACCGGCGCGCAGCTCCTGGCGCACATCGCGCTGCGGGATCTGCGGGACGCCGAGCCGGGCAGCGAGCAGCAGCTGGCGTGGGCGCGCTTCTACGCGTCGGTGGCGTCGGCACCCGAGGAACTCGCCCTGCTGCACGCCCTGTTGGAGGGTACGGAGAAGATCGAGGGCCTGGCCGTCGACCAGGAGCTGCGCTGGGCGTTCCTGGAGCCGCTGACCGCGCACGGCGCCGTCGACGAGGCCGTCGTGGCCGCCGAGCTGGCCCGGGACGACACCGCGTCCGGCAAGCGCCACCAGGTCCGCTGTCTCGCGGCCCGCCCCTCGGCGGCCGTCAAGGCGCAGGCGTGGGCGCAGGTCGTGGAGTCGGACGCGCTGTCCAACGCGCTCGTCGAGGCCACGATCGCGGGGTTCGCGCAGCCGTCGCAGCGGGAGTTGCTCGCGCCGTACACGGAGAAGTACTTCGCGGCGATCGAGCGGGTGTGGTCGGAGCGGTCGATCCAGATCGGCGTGGACGTGGTGCGGGGGCTGTTCCCCGCGTACCCGGCCGCGGCGGACGCGCGGGCGACGCTGGACGCGACGGACGCGTGGCTGACGTCCCACGAGGGCGCGGCGCCGGCGCTGCGGCGGCTGGTGCTGGAGTCACGGGACGACCTGGCGCGGGCGCTGCGGGCGCAGGCCGCGGACAACGAGGGGCGGGGCACCCAGGGGTGACCTTTGGCCAATGATCCAGCCGTGCTTTGGCCTGTGATTGGCCTCTCCGTCACCGTTACTGAATACAGCTAATCCACCCCGTAACCCCTGGTCCACCCCATCCGGACCAGGGGTTTTCGGCGCCTACTCGGCATCCGAACGCCTGTCCTTTAGTACCGCGTTGTCCGGATTTGTCGACGGGCGTGTAACAGCGGTTAGGGACCGGATCCGGCGCGGGAAACCCCGTTGCATGAACCACAACACCCCGCTCTCCCCCCGCCCCCTCAGCCACCTCACCGAGGTGCACCGCCGCGTGCTGACGACGGCTCAGCTCCGGGCGCACGGTGTCCCGGCCGCCGAGGTGAACGAGCAGTGCCGTCCCGACGGGCCGTGGCAGCAACTCCTCCCCGGCGTCGTCCTGTTGCACTCCGGCCCGCCCACCGGCGAGGAGCGGCTGCACGCGGTGCTGACGTACGCGGCACGGGAGCGGACGGCGGGGGTCCCGGTCCAGCCCGGCGCGGAGGGCCCGCACCGCCCGACGTACACGGAGACGATGGTCACGGGCCTGGCGGCGCTGGCCCTGCACGGTTTCACGTCGGCGCCGGAGCCGGCCTCGCTGAAGCAGATCGACGTCCTGGTCCCGCGGATGCGCCGGCTGCGCTCGACGGGCTGCGCGCGCATCGTCCGCACCGCGTCGCTCCCCACCCCGCAGCAGGTGAAGGGCGTCCCGGTCGCGCCGGTGCCGCGGGCCCTCGCGGACGCGGTGGCCGAACTGTCGGACGCGAACGCGGTACGCGGGCTGCTCACCGAGGCGGTACGCGGCGGTCACTGCGAACCGGCCGCGGTGGTAAGGGAGTTGAACAACGCCAAGCTGCTGAGCCGCCCGCACGTGGTGGACGCGGTGGACTCGCTGCTGGCCGAGGGCCGCGCGATCGCGGAGGACCGCCTCTACCGGATGGTGAGCGAGCACGGCCTCCCCGACCCGGTGTGGAACGTCGATCTCAGACTGCCGGGCGGCCCGCACCTGGGCGGCCTGGACGCGTACTGGCCCGAGCAGGCGGTCGCGGTGGAGCTGGACACCCGCGCGCCCCGTCAAGGCCATCGGCAGGGCGACGACGCGCTGTGGTCGGAGTACGCCCGCAAGCGCGAGCACCTGGAGCGGCTCGGCATCACAGTCGTCCACATCACCCCGAAGAAGCTCCGGGACGCGATGGAGCAACAGGCGGCGGTGGTCCGTACGGCGCTCATGGCGTCGGCGGACCGCGATCCGGCCGCGTATGTCGTGGTGCTGCCCCGGTAGTGACGGACCGGGGCGGGATCAGGAGGGGAGAGGAGGGGCCACCGGGGGGTCGGTGGCCCCTCCTCATATCTGTCCTACAGGGGCTCGGGCAACGGCGGCGGGGTGGCGCTCGTCGTCGTGTGTCCCGCGTGGAGGCCGTCGATGAGGGCGGCGTAGGAGGCGATCATGCGCGTACGGCTGAAGCGTTCGCGGCTGCGGGCGTGGGCCTTGGCGAACTCCGCGCGGCCGATGACCGCCTCGGTCCAGGCCGACGCGACGGCGTCCGGGTCGGGGGGTGTGACGATGCCGTGCCCGGCGACGATGGACGCGCTGTCGCCGACGTCGGTGGCGACGGGGACGGCCCCGCACATCATGCCCTCGATGAGGCAGAGGGGCGCGGCCTCGCCGAAGGACGACGTCAGCGCGACGACGTCCGACCCGGCGTAGACGGTCTCCATGTCCCGCCGTACACCGAGGAGATGAAGCCGATCGGCGAGTTGTTCCCGGTCCTCCCCGAAGGCGTCGTCGATGTCGGCGGCGAGGGCGGGCTGGTCGTGGGCGGTCATGCCTGTGCCGCACATGAGGACATGCGCGGCAGGCTCACGCCGTAGCCACTCGTGGGCGGCGCGGAGGAAGAGCGGGATGTTCTTCATGGTGGCGTACCGGGCGGCGAAGACTACGACGGGGGCGGTGTCCGGAATCCCGAGGGAGGCACGGAGGGCGAGCCGCCGGGCGGGGTCGGGCCGGAAGCGGAACAGGTCGACGCCGTTGGGGATGACGTGGAGGACCTCGGGCGGGATGCCGGCGGCCCGGTAGGCGTCGCGGGTGGACTCCGCGCAGCAGACGGCGGCGACGACCTTGCCGTCGGCGATGGCGGTTTTCAGTTCGTCGAGGGCGGGGCCCTGGTGTTCGGGGTCCGAACGGTGCAGGCACACGACGACGGGGCGGCGGGGCAGGCCCGCCTGGTTGAGCAGGGAGAGCGGCTGTTCCTTGAGCGACAGGACGACGTCGGCGTCGGCCAGGGCGCGGGCGGCGTCGGCGAGCTCGGGCCCGGTGAATCCGCCGGTGACGGTCCCGTCCGGGTCCCGGTCGCCGCCGAAGGTGCGGCCGAGGGTGGAGACACCGACTCCGGCCGTGGTCAGTTGCTGGTAGCAGGCGTCGCTCTCCATGGCCTGCCGGGTTGCTTCTCGGTGTACTTCGCCGTGGATGCTGAGCACCGTATGGTGCTGGCCGCCCTCCACCAGTCCCAGAACGACGTCGCTGTGGACAATTCGAGCTCCCCCGGAGAAGAAGCCTTCGTAGACCGACAGCACGTGCAGTTCGTGTCTAGCGCGCACACGACCACCCGCCTTGCGTATGAATCGAGCCATCCCCGTGAACAGCGGGTTAGCCGTTATGAGGCGGCACGGACATTTCGTCCGAATGAACTGGGCGTCTCGTGTCTGGGTCCGGTTGGTTATCCGGGGGTCAATTGGTACGGGGGCCTACGGCGAGCTGGACGCGAACCGTCTTTCCGATGTCTCCGCGCAGAAACCATTCGGGTGATTCCCGGCTCCGCGAGCCAGCTCGGTCTGCGACAGGCCCAGCTCGGTCCGTCGGTCGTAAACGGCCTGCCCGAGGGCGAACGCGTACCCGGCCTCCGCATAGGCCGACGACTCCGACGAGTGGCAGGCCCATGCCGACCGGCCTCAACTCCCGTAGGTCCAGGACCCAGTTCACAAGTCCCGCGAAACCTCGAACCGTTCCCCCGATCGACATACCGTCAGGTGCATCGTGTCCCTCTTGCGGACTTCAACCTGACGTCGGTGAGCAGGGGGAGCTTTCCGCTGTCCGTGGCCTGTTCCCTCGTGTGCTGTGTGCTGCTCCTCCGCGACCGCTACCCGCGTGGAGCCTTCACGTCCCGCAGAACTCCCCCACCGCCACAGCCAACGCCCCCGCGTCCCCCGACCAGTCGCCGTTGAAGTTGAACGCCAGGGAATGGCGCCCGTCCGCCGTCGTCACCTCCAGGGACGACGAACCGTGGATGCCGCCGTCGTGGCCCCAGACGTGGACACCGCAGGGCAGAGTGACGTCGGCGAGACCGAGGCCGTAGCGCGCGTGCCCGCTGCCGTCGCCCGTCGCGACCGTCGTCTTCATCTCCTTGAGCTGCTTCGCCGGGAGGAGCCGGCCCCGCAGCAGTGCGCTGTAGAAGCGGTCCAGATCGGCCGAGTCGGAGATCATCTCGCCCGCCGACGACGCCATGGACGGGTTCAGCTTCGTGACGTCGTACGTCGGGCCCGTCGTCGTCTCCGCCAGCTTGCTGTAGGCCCGGCTGCTGGGCTGCGGGACCGTCACCTTCGTACCCGGGAGCGAGGTCGCCGACAGTTTCAGGGGCTCGATGATGCGGTGGCGGATCTCCGTCGCGTACGAGTGGCCGGTGACTTTCTGGATCACCATGCCGGCCAGGACGTAGTTCGTGTTGGAGTACTGCCACGACGTGCCCGGTGTGAAGTCCGGCTTGTGGGACATCGCGATCGCCACCAGGTCGGCCGGGGTCCTCGTGTCGTAACGGTGTTGGAAGAAGCCGTCCTTGAGGAAGTACGTGCGGCCGAAGTCGTCGTCCTCCGTGTAGTCGTAGATGCCGCTGGTGTGGTTCATGAGCTGGCGGACGGTGATGTGCGCGCCGTCGTTGCCGTTGCCGTGGACCGTGCCCGGCAGCCACTTCTCCACCGTGTCGTCCAGCGACAGGCGTCCCTCCGCCTCCAGTTGGAGCAGCACCGTCGACACGAACGTCTTGGTGATGCTGCCCACCCGGTAGCGGTCGTCGGCCGAACGCGGCTTGCCGGTGCGGAGGTTGCCCACGCCGGCTGTCGTCGACCAGGTGGTGCCGCTGTCCCGCACGGTGGCCGTCACGCCGGGTACGCCGTCGTTCACGGCCGCCCGGAGCGCCTCCCGTGTCGCCGCGTGGTCCTTCCCGGCGGGCTCCGCCGCCAGCGCGGGTCCCGCCAGTGCGACCGACAGCGCCACCGCTGTCACGGCCATGAGTGCCGTACGAACTGCCATGTCTTCCCCCTCTGTTGAGCCCGGTTCAGCTCGGTCGGGGGGATGGACACGGCCCTCCGATACGAAGGTTGCTCCGCTGTACGCCAGTTGAGTGAGTTTCAGCCGTTCTGAAGCATCAGCCCTTCTTGAGGAGCAGCTCCGTGTTGCGGTCCTTCTCGTGGCCGCCCAGCACCGTGCTGGAACCCGGTGCGTTGTACGACAGTTCGCGGTAGAGGGCCGCGAGGCCGGTCTGGGTGAGGTCGGAGAAGTCGGTGCGGTGCGGGGCCGCGGACTCGATGAGCGTGGTGAAGAGGGACAGCGTGCCGTCCTTGTTGTCCACCAGCTCGATGACGCGGGCGAGTTGGGGGTAGTCGACGTGCGAGGCGGTAGAGATCTCCCAGAAGCTGCGGCCGTCGGGCGCCGAGTGCGGGGTGATGACGTTGCGGTGGATGTGGCCGTTGACCCAGGCCAGCACGTTCGGGTGGCTGCCGAGGAGGGCGATGACCGCCGAGCCCTCGTAGCGGCGCTCGGTGGGGTGCGCCGGGTCGGGGCGGGTGTTGTCCATCGTCTGGCTGGTGTGGTGGCTGAAGATCACCGCGTACGAGTCCTTGTTGTCGCGGAGTGTCTTGTCCAGCCACCTCAACTGCGTTGCCCCGATGGACCCTTCGTAGTGGCCGCCCGCGTCCGTGGTGTCGAGGCTGATGCCGATCACGTCGTCGGCGATACGGAACGCGTAGTACTGGGTGCCCGCGTCGACGTTCGCCGAGGAGTAGCCGTGACCGACCGGGCCGAGGCCCTGGTAGGCCGGGTCGAGGTGGGCCTTGAGGTACTCGGCGGAGGTGTAGGGGGCGCGGTTCTCGTCCGCTGTGATCGAGCGCGCGGAGCGGGCGTGCGCCTTGAGGAAGTCGCGGTAGCCGGAGCCCTTGGGGTCCTTGGCGTCCCGGATCGAGTTCTGCAGCTTCTTCGCCTCGGCCGCCGTCGCGGTCATCAACTTCTTGCCGCCGATGGCGAGTTCGGTCAGGTACGGGTCCGCGTGCGAGCCGAAGCAGCCGAGCGGGAGCGCGTCGTGGTTGCCGACCGTCGAGTACCAGGGCAGGTTGAGGCCGGGGCTGCGGACCTCGCGGATCGCGGCGGCCAGGAATCCCTTGAGGTGCGGGAAGCCGACCTGCTTGTCGCCGTCGCGCACGGTGGAGTCGGGCTGCCAGTACAGCTTGAGACCGCTGCTCTGGACGCCCTCGTAGTGGCGCGGGTCACCGGTGTTGGGGGTGAACCGGCCGCCGCTCATGATCTTCATGAACCATTCCAGCTCGGACTTGGCGTTGTTGTCCGTGTTGTCGCCGGTGGTCATGACGAAGTGCAGCGGGGAGCCGGTCACCGGGGCGCCGCGCAGCGCGTTGACCCGCTCGACCAGCGAGATCCCGCCCTGCACGGTCAGCGCCTCGTGCGGGCGCCACGCGTGCTTGTCGGTGGAGCGCAGGTACTCCAGGCGCAGCGGGTGCTGGGTGTCCATCAGGTGCAGGTCGGTGAACTGCACGAACGACGCGAGTGCCGTACGGCGGCCCGCGCGCCCGGACTTGGCGTTGGCGAGGTCTCCGCGCACGACGCGCTTCCACCCGGCGCCGTCGCCGAGCCGGCGGTAGCCGGAGCCGGCGCGCGGGGCGGCGACCGTGGCGAGGGTGGTGCCCTTGGTGTACGGGGCGAGGGGTGCGGCCGGTGCCACACGGGAGTGCGCGACGGGCGCCTCCGCGGCGGTGTCGGTACCGGCGGCGTCGGCCGTGGCGGCCGCGCTGTCGGTGGGCCTCAGGGCGTACCCGACGCCTGCGGAGACGGACACGGCCGCGGTGGCGGCGAGGACGGTACGGCGGTTGACCCCCAGCGCGGAGCTGGCGACAGAGCGTGTGCGCGACATGGCGCGATCTCCCCGAGTACGAACTGCGTCGGCAGTGGTCGCGGGTGTTCGCGGCGATCGGTTTTCGATCGCGGTCGCGAACTTCCCGCTCGTACTGGATGCTTGGCATCGGGGATGACCTGCGCGTAAACGAGACGGCAACGTGTAGCGCCGATCACCGTACGTCGATCTTGGAGACCCCTGTGCGTTCGTGAACGCTCGTCGAGCCGCCGGGAAGCCGCTACTCCGTGTTCATCTGCGGGGGTACTGAAGCTATTCCGGGACCCGTTCGACCCGTCCTACGGCCGGCCGCTCCCGCCACAGCCGCAGCGCCACGTCGATCAACCCGACCCGGGTGAGGCCGGGTACGTCGTCCAGCGGATGCCAGGCGGCCATGTCGGTGGAGCCGCCGATCTCGTTGCGCAGCTCGCCGCCGGCGATCCTGGCCTCGTAGACGAGCCGGAGGCCGTGCTGGTCCACCTTGCGTCGGTGGCGCCATGGAATGACGTGGTGGATCGAGTCCATGCCGAGGAATCCGGTGACCTCGATGTGGTAGCCGGTCTCCTCCTCCAGTTCCCGTACGACTGTGTCGTTCGGGTGCTCGCCGTGGTCCATGCCGCCGCCGGGGAGGACCCACTCGTATCCCCCGCCCGCGGCCGGTGAACGGGCCAGCAGGAGCTGGCCGTCCCGGACGCAGACGGCGTAGGCGGCGACCCTCAGCTTTTGGCGCATCCGGAGACGTTAAGTGCTCTGTGGGAAGTGCCGCAATGTGTCGTTGTTTGGGTGCTGCGCCGTCGTGGCTGGTCGCGCCCACGCGGCGGAGCCGCACATCGATACAGCCCCGCGCCCCTGAAGGGGCGCTCAACGCGCCGGGGTTGGATTGGCAGGGGAGTATTCGGGGGCCGACCAGCCACGAC
>NZ_JBXVPZ010000293.1:0-12237 GCF_057961495.1 Streptomyces sp. P5F9
GGGTGGACTGCAGCTTCTTGTTGTCGGGGGCGGTGGGAGGCGTGGTGTACACGGTGCTGCAACTCGGGGCACGCCCCAGCCAGAGCCCGGCGCTCTCAGCCCGTCCGGCGTTCGAGGACGAGGCCGCTTAGGCCGGTCACCCCGCCTCCAACCCCGGCAGGAACCGACTCGCCCCGAACGCCGGCTTCAGGTCCGTGAACCAGGTCGCGTTCTCGTCGTAGGCCGCGAAGAACGGGCGGTCGACGAGGGACGGGTCGCGGGCCTGGATCAGGTGGAGGACGAAGACCTTCTCGCCGGCGATCTCCGCGATGCCGTCGACGCAGACCTTGCCCGGCATCGCGGACATGACCGGGCCGCGGACCGTGCGGGCGAGGCCGGAGACGCGGGCGTAGGCGTCGCGGAAGATCTGGTGGC
Source organism: Streptomyces sp. P5F9 (assembly GCF_057961495.1). Classification (NCBI taxonomy): domain Bacteria; kingdom Bacillati; phylum Actinomycetota; class Actinomycetes; order Kitasatosporales; family Streptomycetaceae; genus Streptomyces; species Streptomyces sp. P5F9. The sequence goes on from NZ_JBXVPZ010000293.1 coordinate 415, forward strand.
CGCGGGCCAGCGGGACGCCGAAGTAGCCCTGGGGGCCGGTGTCCCGCTCCACGAACTGGTAGTACGGCACCGCGCCCAGCGTGGTCGTCTCGTCCCACAGCTCGGCCCATGCCTCGGCACTGTCGTTGATGCCGGCCACCAGCGGGCCCTGGCAGCGGATCACGGCGCCCGTGCCCCGCACCCGGCGCATCGCGTCCCGTACGACCGGCGGGCGCAGCTCCTGCGGGTGGGTGAAGTGGGCCATCAGGGCCAGGTGACGGCCGCTCGCCACCACCTTCTCGAAGAGGCGCAGCAGGTCGTCGGCGTCGCGGTCGGCCGTGAAGCGGTACGGCCAGAAGGCGAGCGACTTGGTGCCGATGCGGATCGAGCGGATCGTGTCGATCTCCAGGAGGGGATCGACGTAGCGGCGAAGTACCTCGGTGCTCATCACCAACGGGTCGCCGCCCGTGATCAGCGCGCTGGTGACCTCGGGGTGGGCCTTGAGGTACGCGCTGGTGGTGCCGATGTCGTCGGTGGCGATGCGGAGTTCGGACTCGCCGACGAACTGGGGCCAGCGGAAGCAGTACGTGCAGTAGGCGTGGCAGGTCTGGCCCTGGCGCGGGAAGACCAGCACCGTCTCGGGGTACTTGTGCTGGAGCCCTTCCAGTCGTTCCCCCTCGTGCACGGGCACGTTGGCGTCGAGCTGGCCCGAGGGGTGCGGGTTCAGCTTCATCCGGATCTCGTGGGCCGCGCGCAGGACTTCGGCCTTCGGCGCCTCCTGGGAGAGGAGGTCCGCCATCTGCTTGAGATCGGGCTCCGGCAACATCCCGGCCTGCGGGAACGTCAGCCTGAAGATCGGGTCGTCGGGCACCGCCGACCAGTCGATCAACTCGTCGACGACATATGTGTTCGTACGGAACGGCAGGACCGAGGAGACGGCCCGCAGGGCGAGCCGTTCGGTGGCCGAGAGGGACACGCGCTTCAGCAGGCCGTCCAGGTCACGGGGTGTGAAGGCGCGGAATCGGGTGCTCGTGTGTGATGGAGCGAGGTGGAGCGCTGAACTCATTGGTGCAGGGCCTCTATTCCGTGACCAGGACGGCCGGCCGCAGTTCGACGAATGCGGTCGCCGACGCATCGTACTTCTCCGCGAAGTTCTGCCTGAGCAGCTCATGCAGCTCGCTCTCGTCGTCCACGACGATCAGCTCGTGGGCGCCCTGTACGTTCAATGCCTCGCTGTACGCGGAGAGTTGGTCGAGGCGGTGGCGTGCCATGTACGACACGACGTCGTGCCCGGCGATGTACAGGCCGTCGTCGACGTGGACGAAACGGCAGATGAACTCCCGGCGGCCGTCGGTCGCGTCGACCAGGGTCACCGGCAGATGGGTGAACCGTTCCATCGGCTTGCTCTGCTGCCACAGTTCGTCGAAGCGCTGCTCGACGAAGGCGCCGAGCGGGGAGCGGACGGCCACTTCGAGCTGGACGCCCTCGCCGGAGAGCCGGCCGACGGTGAGGAAGGAGACCAGGGAGCGTTCGTCCCAGCGGTAGAGGGTCACACCGGGCGAGGTGGAGCAGAGCCGGACTTCGAGGAACTGGCGTGAGGTGTCGTCGAGTCGGCGGGCGAAGTGGCTGAGCGTGCGCAGGTTGCGCAGGATGTCGCGGCGGATGTCGGCGCTCTGCTCGCCCAGTTCACGGCCGCGCAGGATGACGGCGAGGGAGTCGGGATCCAGGAGCAGGATCTGCACCCGGGCGCCGTGCGCGGTGGCGGACCTGATGCCGCGGAAGAGGCGTTCGGAGTACTGGGGGCCGAACAGGTTGGAGAAGGTGTCGAGGACTTTGACGTTCGACGTCGAGCCGTAGACCTGGGCGCTGAACCACTCGTAGTCGAGCCGGGTGTGTTCGCGGACCCGGCCCTCCTGGGCGCGGGAGATCAGCGGGCCGATCACGAAGACGGTGATGACGACGCCGACGATGTCGGTGCCGAGGTTGAGGGCGAGGTTCTCGCCGTAGTTGCCCATGCGCTTGGCGAACCAGAGCAGCAACCCGGCGCAGGCGGCGAGCAGGAGGAGCACCGTGAGGCTCTGCGGGCGGCGTGGGGTGCGTAACGTGCGGAGCAGCCAGCTCGGCCTCGCCAGCGGCGACCGTCCGTTCACCCGTGCTCCCTCCCCCGTGGATTCAGGAGATACCCGTACGGGGGAGGAGCTACGCGTCGAACCAACTTCCGGCTCTCGACCGGGAGTCGGGCTCAGCCCAGCCGGTGCATCCAGCCGTGCTTGTCCACGGTGTCGCCCCGCTGGATGTCCAGAAGCGCCGCACGCAGCCTCAACGTCACCTCGCCGGGCTCGCCGCCCGACTGCGTCCACTCCGCGCCGGTGCGCTTGACCGTGCCGACCGGGGTGATGACCGCGGCCGTACCGCAGGCGAAGACCTCGGTGAGGGTGCCGTTCTCCGCGTCGCGCTGCCACTGCTCGATGGAGACCCGGCCCTCCTGCGGCTCGTAGCCGAGGTCGCGGGCGAGGGTGAGGAGGGAGTCGCGGGTGACGCCCTCCAGGATGGAGCCGGTGAGGGTGGGGGTGACGATCACCGGCTTTTCATCGGACTCGGCGCCGTACACGAAGTACAGGTTCATGCCGCCGAGTTCCTCGACCCACTGGCGCTCGACCGCGTCGAGGTAGCAGACCTGGGCGCAGCCCTGCTCGGCGGCCTCGGCCTGGGCGAGGAGGGAGGCGGCGTAGTTGCCGCCGGTCTTGGCGTCGCCCATGCCGCCGGGGACGGCGCGGACGTGGTCCTCGGAGACCCAGATGGAGACGGGCTTCACGCCGCCGGGGAAGTAGGCGCCGGCCGGGGAGGCGATGACGAGGAAGAGGTACTCGTTGGCGGGCTTCACGCCCAGGCCGACCTCGGTCGCGATCATGAACGGGCGCAGGTAGAGGGACTCCTCGCCGCCGTGCGCCGGGACCCAGTCGCGGTCCTGCTGGACCAGCACGTCACAGGCCTCGATGAACGTCTCGACCGGCAGCTCGGGCATGCCGAGGCGGCGGGCGGAGGTCTGGAAGCGGCGGGCGTTCTTCTCGGGGCGGAAGGTGGCGATGGAGCCGTCGGCCTGCCGGTAGGCCTTGAGGCCCTCGAAGATCTCCTGCGCGTAGTGCAGGGTCATGTTGGCGGGGTCGAGGGAGAGCGGGCCGTACGGCACGAGCTGGCCGTCGTGCCAGCCGCGGCCCTCGGTCCACTTGATCGTCACCATGTGGTCGGTGAAGTGGCGGCCGAACCCGGGGTTCGTCAGGATCGCGTCGCGCTCGGCGGCGGAAAGTGGCGAGGCCGAGGGCTTGAGCTCGATCGTGGGCGTCGTCATGAGTGGTTGTCCTTCACCGGTTGTGTGTGACGGGCCGCGCTCACGCCCTCGACTGCCAGTGGCCAGTCTTAGGACGTCCGAGCATTGCCTCATTCCGCGGCTCCGCGTTCGATTATCGCGCGTGGTGGACCGTGGACGAAAACGGCGTGAATGCGACCCAGGGATGATGGTGGCACCCGGCGGGGACGTAAGAGAAGCCGCCGGGTGCGGTTGCGACCCGGCGGCTTCGAAATACTGCGAGAGATTTCGAGTGGAGCGGCGGGGTCAGCCGGCTACTCGTACGGCGAGCGCGTCGCCGATCTCGGTGGTGCTGCGCGCGGGCTTGCCGGTGCGCTCCGCGAGGTCGGCGGAGACGGCCTCCTCGATGCGGACGGCCTCGGACTCGTAGCCGAGGTGGCGCAGCAGGAGGGCGACGGACAGGACCGTGGCGGTGGGGTCGGCCTTGCCCTGGCCCGCGATGTCGGGCGCGGAGCCGTGCACGGGCTCGAACATCGAGGGGAACTCGCCGGACGGGTTGATGTTCCCGCTCGCGGCGACGCCGATGCCGCCGGAGACGGCCGCGGCGAGGTCGGTGATGATGTCGCCGAAGAGGTTGTCGGTGACGATCACGTCGAAGCGGGCCGGGTCGGTGACGAGGTAGATCGTCGCCGCGTCCACGTGGATGTAGTCGGTGGTGACCTCGGGGAACTCCGCGGCGACCTTGTTGAAGACGTTCGTCCACAGGTGGCCCGCGAAGGTCAGCACGTTGTTCTTGTGGACCAGCGTGAGCTTCTTGCGCGGACGGGCCTGGGCACGGGCGAAGGCGTCACGGACGACCCGCTCGACACCGAAGGCCGTGTTGACGGAGACCTCGGTGGCGACCTCGTGCTCGGTGCCCTTGCGGATGGTGCCGCCGTTGCCCGTGTACGGGCCCTCGGTGCCCTCACGGACCACGACGAAGTCGATCTCCGGCTCACCGGCGAGGGGGGTCGCCACACCCGGGAGCAGTTTCGACGGCCGCAGGTTGACATGGTGGTCGAAGGCGAAGCGGAGCTTCAGCAGGAAGCCGCGCTCCAGCACCCCGGACGGAACACTCGGGTCACCGATCGCGCCCAGCAGGATCGCGTCGTGCGGCTTCAGCGCGGCCAGGTCGGCGTCGGTGAGGGTCTCACCGGTGGCGTGGTAGCGCCGGGCGCCGAAGTCGAACTCCTTGGTCTCCAGCTTCACATCCTGCGGAAGGACGGCGGAGAGGACTTTCAGACCTTCGGCCACGACTTCCTGACCGATGCCGTCACCGGGGATCACTGCGAGATCGATGCTGCGAGACATGCCCGACACCGTACTCCGCGTCCCATGGGATGACACCGGGTGTCCGCGATACGGACAGCGTCGGGGCGGCCGGGGCAGGGTGGGCGTCGGCCGTTCGACGTACGTTCACCCTTACGCATGGCGCCCGTTGGACTTGTGGGGGAACTTCATCGACATGACTGTGCTTTTCGGGGGGACACCTCCCGAACCCCCCGTACCCGACGTCGGCATCCCGGAACACCTCGCGGTCCGGATGAGCATGGCCGAGCAGTACGAGTACCTGCGCACGAAGCTGACCCGGCGCCGCACGCTGGTGACGGCCGGCGCGGTGGCGGGCGGACTGCTGACGGGATGCGCCGGCAGCACGGGAACGAGCGACCAAAAGACTCCCTCCCCCGCCACGTCGAAGGTGCCCGGCGCCGTCGTCACCCCCTTCGGCCGCCATCTCGCCTTCGGCGCCGACCCGAAGACGGCGATGCGGATCTCCTGGCAGGTCCCGTTCGCGGTCAGGAAGCCGTACGTACGGGTGGGGTTGAAGCCGGACGACCTGAGCCGCCGGATCACCGCCGAGATACGCGACCTGCACACGCCCGGGCTGACCGGTGTCCGCCCCGCGGTCGAGCAGTACTACGTGCACGCGGCCCTGGACGACCTCCACCCCGGCACGACGTACTACTACGGCGTCGGCCACGAGGGCTTCGACCCGGCGGCACCGGCACACCGCTCCACGATCGGCACGTTCCGTACGGCACCGGCGAACCCCGAGAAGTTCGTGTTCACGGCCTTCGGCGACCAGGGCGTGAGCAACGCGGCCGCCGCCAACGACCACGTCGTCCTGCGCGAGAACCCCGCCTTCCACCTCCACGCCGGCGACATCTGCTACGCCGACACCAACGGCCTGGGCAAGACGACGGACGGCTACGACCCGACGTACTGGAACCTGTTCCTCAAGCAGAACGAGCCGGTCTCGCGCTCCGTCCCGTGGATGGTGACGACCGGCAACCACGACATGGAGGCCTGGTACTCCCCCGACGGCTACGGCGGCCAGCTCGCCCGCTGGTCCCTCCCGGAGAACGGCTTCGACCCGACGCGCGCACCGGGCGTGTACTCGTTCGTCTACGGCAACGTCGGCGTCGTGGCGCTCGACGCGAACGACGTGTCGTACGAGATCACCGCCAACCTCGGTTACACGGACGGGAAGCAGACGAAGTGGCTGGACGGCAGGCTGCGTGAGCTGCGGGCGACGAAGGGGGTCGACTTCGTCGTCGTCTTCTTCCACCACTGCGCGTACTCGACCTCCTCGCACGCCTCCGACGGCGGGGTGCGGGCCGCGTGGCTGCCGCTGTTCGCGAAGCACCAGGTGGACCTGGTGATCAACGGGCACAACCACGTCTACGAGCGGACCGACGCGATCAGGAACAACGCGGTCGGCCGGGCGGTACCGATCGGCGGGTCCACCGATCCGACGCGGGACGGGATCGTCTACGTCACGGCGGGCGGCGGCGGGCGTGATCTGTACGGCTTCCCGGCGGGCGTCAAGGAGAGCTACGAGGGGTACGTCACGCGGCACGGGGCGGTCGACACCGTGCAGTGGGAGAAGGGCCGGCACACCAAGGCGGAGACGGTGGAGTGGTCGCGGGTGCGCTACCGGGGTTTCTCGCTGCTCTCGGTGGAGGCGGAGAGCGGCAGCACGCCCCGGCTGAAGGTGTCGGCGCTGGACCAGAACGGCAAGCGCATCGACCACTTCGAGGTGCGGCGCGGTCGGTGAGACCGCGCCGCACCCCGTGCGGGCGCGGCTCCCGGCTAGTGGGCGTGCTTCACAAGCTGCTTGGGGGAGTCAGGTCGGCTCAGTGGCCGGTCTCGCCGCCGTTGTCCCGGCGGTCGAGGGCGCGCTGGAGGGCGGCGGCGGCGTTCTTGCGCTCGGACTCGCTCGTGCGGGACACGTGGCGGACTCGGCGGCGGGCGGTCGTCTCGGCCATGGAGAATCGACTCCTTCGATAATTCCTGGAGTGCGGAAGGGGGTTACGAGACGCCGGAGGGGGCGGGGAGCGACGGACCGCAGGGGTTGCCTGCATGATGTCCGGCTCACGACCGCCATTCGCTTGGTCTAGCGAGACGTTCGGCTCCTACAAAGCTAGGACAGGACCGCGCATCTGTCTCCACAATTACTCGGACTTCCTACTATCTGAGACGGTGAAACGAGTCACACGCCGCTGACCTGCGGTTTCACAAAACGCGGTGGGGCGTCAGAGCACGTCCCCGTCACGCCAGTCGAAGAGGAGATCGCTGCCGAGGTCGAGCGGCCCGGCGAGCGCGGGCCGGACGTACGTACTGTCCTCTTCCTCAGGCAGATGAACGATCCCGTCCGGGCCGAGAGCGGAGATCTTGCCGCCCCACAGCCGCCAGCCGCGCGCGGTATAGAGCCGGGCCCCGTCGTCGCTGGCGCCGAGCAGCCCGACGTCGTAGGCGTGATCGACGATGCGCTCCAACTCGGCCATGACCAGCCCTCCGTACCCCTTGCGCCGGGCATCGGGCCGCACCCCGACCCCCTCCACGTACCCGACCCGCAGCCAACGCCCCCGGTACCGCACCCGGCGCATGACGACCGACCCGTGCGCGACGAGCCCGGTGTCGTCGGCGAGCAGCGCGTGGACGCCGCCGAGGCCGTGCTCCCAGTCCTGGTCGGTGAGATCGCCGCCGAAGGCCGCGTCCAGCAGTTCGCGGGCGGCGCGGAGGTCGGCCGGGGTGAGGTCGGCCGTGTGGACGGTGCGCATACGGATGGTCACGGGGTCAGTATCGGAGACGAGGCCTCACCGCGCTGCCGTCATCGCCATCATCACCGCATCGCGAAATCCGTCCGCGTCCTCGACCCACGGCAGATGCCCGGCGTTCGCCAGGGTCACCCGCCGCACCTGCGGCAAGGCCCGCACGAGCGAGTCGACGGCCGACCGGGGCCGGATGTCCGTGTTGGAGCGCCCGTTCCAGATCGCCGTCAGCCAACTCCCACCACGGGATGGGTGGTTCGGGGTACCACCAGCCACTCCAGCGTGAAGTGCCGTCGTACCGCGTCGAGACCGGCCACGAACCGGTCGAGGTCCACGCCCCGGGCCCACCCCCTGCACAACCCCAGAAGCCCAAACCTGTCCGGCTGTCCGGCTGTCCGGAGAAACACAAGGGGCCGGGCAACCGCCCGGCCCCTCATGGCACCTGACCATGTGTCAGCCCATGTGCGGGTACGTGTAGTCCGTCGGCGCGACCAGGGTCTCCTTGATGGCGCGGGTCAGTGTCCAGCGCATCAGGTTCTGCGGGGCGCCGGCCTTGTCGTTGGTGCCGGAGGAGCGGCCGCCGCCGAAGGGCTGCTGGCCGACGACCGCGCCGGTGGACTTGTCGTTGATGTAGAAGTTGCCGGCCGCGTAGCGGAGCTTCTCCATCGTGTAGGCCGCCGCCGCACGGTCGTTGGCGATGACCGAGCCCGTCAGCGCGTAGTCCGACACCGACTCCATCTGGGTCAGCATCTCGTCGTAGTTCTCGTCCTCGTAGACGTGGACCGCGAGGAACGGGCCGAAGTACTCCGTCGTGAAGACCTCGTTGGCCGGGTCGCCGCACTCCACCACCGTCGGGCGGATGAAGTAGCCGACCGAGTCGTCGTACGAACCGCCCGCGACGATCGTGCAGTTGGGGTCCGCCTTCGCGCGCTCGATCGCCGCCTTGTTCTTGGCGAAGGAGCGCTCGTCGATGACCGCGCCGATGAAGTTCGACAGGTCGGTGACGTCACCCATGGTCAAGTAGTCGACCTCCGCGGCGAATTCCTCCTTGAACCCGGAGTTCCAGATCGACGCCGGGATGTACGCCCGGGAGCTCGCGGAGCACTTCTGGCCCTGGTACTCGAAGGAGCCCCGGGTCAGCGCCGTCTTCAGCACCGCGCGGTCCGCGCTCGGGTGGGCGACGACGAAATCCTTGCCGCCGGTCTCGCCGACCAGACGCGGGTACGAGCGGTACTTCTCGATGTTGTTGCCGACCGTCTTCCACAGGTACTGGAAGGTCTTGGTCGACCCGGTGAAGTGGATCCCGGCCAGGTCACGGTGCTCCAGGGCGACCTTCGACACCTCGATGCCGTCACCGGTGACGAGGTTGATGACGCCCTTGGGGAGACCCGCCTCCTCCAGCAACCGCATCAGCAGCACGGCGGAGTGGGTCTGCGTCGGCGACGGCTTCCAGACGACGACGTTGCCCATGAGAGCCGGGGCCGTCGGCAAGTTGCCCGCGATCGCGGTGAAGTTGAACGGCGTGATCGCGTAGACGAAGCCTTCGAGCGGGCGGTGGTCGAGGCGGTTCCAGACGCCCGGGGAGTTCGCCGGGGGCTGCTCGGCGAGCAGGTCGCGGGCGTACTTGACGTTGAAGCGCCAGAAGTCGACGAGCTCGCAGGGACAGTCGATCTCGGCCTGCTGGGCGGTCTTGGACTGGCCGAGCATGGTGGACGCGGCGAGGGTCTCCCGCCACGGGCCGGAGAGCAGCTCGGCCGCGCGCAGGATGATCGCCGCGCGGTCGTCGAACGACATCGCACGCCAGGCGGGCGCGGCGGCGAGGGCCGCGTCGATCGCGTCCTGGGCGTCCTCCTGGGTGGCGTTGGCGTACGTACCGATCCGCGCCTTGTGATTGTGCGGCTGTACGACGTCCACGCGCTCGCCGCCGCCCAGCCGCTTCTCGCCGCCGATGGTCATCGGCAGGTCGATCGGGTTCTCGGCCAGCTCCTTGAGCTTGACCTCAAGACGGGCGCGCTCGGGAGAGCCGGGCGCGTAGCCGTGCACCGGCTCGTTGACGGGGGTGGGGACCTGGGTCACAGCGTCCATGACATACCTCTTCCGAGTGAATCCACGGCTTCAGCCTGGGGCCGCTGAAGCGGTTGCGTAAGGTGGGCAGCGGTCAGGGCTTGACCGTCGTGAGTTCGCTCCGGCGAATTCGCGAGAAGCACCTTCGGGGGCGGAGTCACGAGATCCGTAACTCCTTTCCACGGGTCTGGGTCCGGCTCAGCCGGCCGCAAGGCGTCGGCTGTCGGCCTCCGAAGATTCCTCGGGGGCCGACAGGCGACGCTCGCCCAGTGCATCAGCCTCTGCCGACCATCGAGCGCATGAAGAACCGCAGGTTGGCCGGCTTCTCCGCCAACCTGCGCATGAAGTAGCCGTACCAGTCCGTGCCGTAGGCGGTGTAGACCCGCATCCGATGTCCTTCAGCGGCGAGCCGCAGATGCTCGTCGCTCCTGATCCCGTACAGCATCTGGAATTCGTACTCGCCGAGCTTGCGCCCGGCGCGGCGGGCCAGTTCCTGCGCGATGGAGATGAGGCGCGGGTCGTGGGAGCCGATCATCGGGTACCCCTCGCCCTCCATCAGGATGCGCAGGACCCGGACGTAGGCCTTGTCGATCTCGTGCTTCTGCTGGTACGCGACCTCGGCGGGCTCCTTGTACGCGCCCTTCACGAGCCGGACCCGGCTGCCGGCCTCGGCGAGGCGGCGGGCGTCGGACTCGGTGCGGAAGAGGTAGGCCTGGATGACGCAGCCGGTCTGCGGGAAGTCCTTCCGCAGTTCCTCGTGGATCGCGAACATCGAGTCGAGGGTGGTGTGGTCCTCGGCGTCGAGCGTGACGGTCGTCCCGATGGCGGCGGCGGCCTCGACCACGGGCCGGACGTTGGCGAGGGCGAGTTCGTGACCGCCCTCCAGCGCCTGCCCGAACATGGACAGCTTGATGGACATCTCGGCCCGGGTGCCCAGCTCCAGCTCCCCCAGCCGGTCGACGAGCGTCAGATAGGCGTCGCGGGCGGCGGCGGCCTGCCCGGGGGTCGTGATGTCCTCGCCGACGACGTCCATCGTCAGCTCAAGACCCTTGGCGGTGAGGTCCTGGACGATCGGCACGATCTCGTCCACGGTCTCGCCGGGGATGAAGCGGTCGACGACCTGCTTGGTCACCGGCGCCGCCGAGATCAGCCGACGCATCTGATCGCTGCGCGAGGCGGCGAGAATCACGGGACCCAGCACGGGGCACCTCCACAGAACCAGCAGACAGGACCACCGTGAAACCTAGGGATCTCTCCGATCGTCGGCCATCGACAGCTGTCACGCATCCGTGCCGCAGATCTCAGACAGATGTATGAAGGCCCGGCGGGAATGCGGGAGAATGCCCGGGTGACATCCGATTCCAACGGCGACTACCAGGAGCTCGTGGACGAGATCTCGGAGCTCCTCGGCGCCCCCGCGACCCTGGAGAACCGCGACTTCGAGCTGATCGCCTTCGGGGCCTACGACGGTGAGGGCGACCTGGACCCGTCCGCGCTGGACCCGGTCCGCACCCGCTCGATCCTGACCCGGCGCTCCACTGCGGCGATCCGCACCTGGTTCGAGGGCTTCGGCATCACGCGGGCGACCGGCCCGGTCCGGATTCCGCCCACCCCCGAGGCGGGCGTCTACCGCGGCCGTATCTGCCTCCCCGTACGCCATCGGGGTGTCGTCCTCGGCTACGTCTGGCTCCTGGACGACGATCCGGGTCCCTCGGCTCCGCAACTGGACGCGGCGATGAAGGTGACGGCCCGGATCGGCGCGCTCCTCGCGGACGAGGCACAGGCGGGCGCCGACCTCACGCGCGAACTCCGCGCGGTCCTCACCGCCGAACGCGGCTGGCAACGGGACATGGCGGTGGCCGCCCTGCGCACCGCCCTCGGCCCGCGCGGCGACGGCCCGCATGCGGTGGTCTGCGTCGCGCCGTGGCCGTCCGCCGACCCGGACGACGCCCCGTCGGCCCGTACGGTGCCGCACGCGACGGCGCTGTGCACGGTGCCGTGGGGTGCGGCGGAGCAGCAGTGCCTGGCGGTGCTGGTACGGCTGCGGTCCACGGACGCCCGGGGTCCGGCGGCGAGCACTGCCGCACGACTGCTGGCGGATGTGCGGGCTCCGGCGGCGAGCCCCACCGCGCGGGTACCGGCGGACGGACGCGCTCCCGCCACGACCGGAGCTGAACGGCCGCCGGGGCAGAGCGTCCCGGCCGCCGGTATCGGCACCCCCCGCATCGGCCTCACCGATCTGGGCACCGCCTGGCAGGAAGCCACGGCGGCGTGCCGCGCGGCCCTCGCGGAACCCCGCTTCGCCCCGGTCGCCTACTGGTCCCGCATCGGCCCGTACCGCCTCCTGACCTCCCTCTCCCCCGAGGCCCCCCACGATCC
>NZ_JBXVPZ010000294.1:0-12223 GCF_057961495.1 Streptomyces sp. P5F9
CATCACCACCGAACTGGGCTGGAAGGCCAAGCACGACGTCCAGGACTTGATCGCGTCGGCTTGGGAGGGGTGGGTACGGTTGCATCCGGGGGCGGCGCGGTCCTGATGAGCGCGATCCGATGGTCTCCGGCCTGATGAACTCCGGCCCGGTGAACGGCTGTTCCCGATCGGAACGCGCCCTGGGCGCCGTCCTCGGCTCGGCCGTCGGCGACGCTCTCGGCGCGCCCTTCGAGTTCGGTCCCGAAGGCGCCTTCTCCGCCCGTTTTCCGGTGCCCGGTCACGGCGGCGAGATGTGCGGGGGCGGCGGCTGGGACCCGGGCGAGGCGACCGACGACACGCAGATGGCCGTACTCGTCGCGGAGTCCCTGCTGGAGTGCGGCGGGCTCCGACTCCCGGACATGTTCCGGCGGTTCCGGCAATGGGCGGCCGCCGACCCGAAGGACATCGGCCTGCAGACCGAGGCCGTGCTGACCAGCGGCGACCCCTGGGACCTGGCCGCCGCCCTGCACTTCCAGTCGAGCCAACGGGGCGCCGGGAACGGTGCGTTGATGCGCGCCGCCCCGTCGGCCGCCCACTTCGCACGCGCGGGACGCGACGCCACGATGGACGCCGCCCGCCGCATCGCCGCGCTCACCCACGGAGACCGCGCAGCCTGGGAAGGCACCGCCGTCTTCCACGAGTTGGTGCGCGTCGCACTGGCCGGCGGCGACCCGCTCGACGCCGTCGCGGAGACGCTCCGGTCCGTCCACCCCGACCACCGGGAGCGCTACGGCGTCGTCCTCGCCCCGGACTGGCACCCCGACCTCGCGACGGAGTTCAACGGCGCCGTCTGGCCCTGCCTCGGCTCCGCCGTCTGGGCCCTGCGGACCACGGCCTCCTACGAAGACGCTGTGCGCGCCGCGATCGACCTCGGCGGCGACACGGACACCGTCGCCGCCGTCACGGGCGGCCTCGCCGGGGCGGTGTACGGGAGCGCGGCGATCCCGGAACGCTGGACCGAGGCCCTGCACGTACCGCTGCCGGGGTTCGGCGGCCGGGTGCTGCGAGCGGCCGAACTCGGGGAACTGGCACGGCGGTTGGATCACGGGGCACTAGTTAGCTGACGGGTACGGCGGAGCCCTACAGCGCCTTGAGACCTTCCGTGGTCGCCCGGGCCAGCGCCCCCAGGTACCCCTTCGGCAGCTTCGGGCTGCGGATCACCACGGCACGCCAGTACAGGGGGCCGGAGATCAGGTCCAGGGCCAGGTCCTCGTCCATGCCGGGGCGGATCTCGCCACGCCGTTCCGCCGCCGCGAGGATCTTGCTGGCCACGCCCTCCTGGCCCTCACGCAACGCCTTCTGCATGGCGTCGGCGATCTCGGGATTGCGGGCCGCCTCCGCCTGGAGGTCCGGGATGATCTGCGAGGCGACGGGATGACGCAGCGCCCGTGACGTCACCTCGTACAGCATCCGGAGGTCGCCCTCCAGCGAACCGGTGTCCGGCGTCGGCAGCCCCAACACCGCGATCGCCGACACCACGTCGAGCACCAGGTGCAGCTTCGAACGCCAGCGGCGGTACACCGCCGTCTTGCCCACTCCCGCGCGCCGCGCGATCCCCTCGATCGACATCCGGGCATACCCGACCGCCGCCAGCTCCTCGAAGACCGCCGCCCGAATGGCTTCGGTCACATCCTCGCGGAGTACGGCCGCCCCGGCAGGGGTGCGGCGGCGCTGACGTGTCTGGGGCTCGTCGGCGTTCGTCGTCATAGTCCAAGCATAGGGGCGTTGCGACGAAACGGTTGCGTTCCGACGCCGAATCGGCCTACGCTCACGTTGCGACGATACGGTCCCGTTCCGACGTAAGAGAACGTAAAGAGAAGCGTAAGGAAACGTCGGACGACGGGACACGGCAGCCGGACGCACGCACCCCCTCCCCCCGAGCGAAAGCAGCGGATGTGAGCCAGGTCCTCCACACACCGCCCCATTCGCCGGCCCCGGCCGACGAAGACGACCTCGCGGCGCTCGCCGCACGCCACGGCCTCACAGTCAGTGGCGCCCGCCCCTCCCTGCGCGAGTACGTCCGCCAGCTGTGGGAGCGGCGGCACTTCATCACCGCGTTCGCCACCGCCAAGCTGACCGCGCAGTACAGCCAGGCGAAGCTGGGTCAGATCTGGCAGGTGATGACGCCGCTGTTGAACGCGGCGGTGTACTACTTCATCTTCGGCATCCTGCTGGGCACCAAGCGCGGCGTGCCGGACTACATCCCGTTCCTGGTGACGGGCGTGTTCATCTGGACGTTCACGCAGAGCTCGATCATGGCGGGCACCCGGGCGATCTCGGGCAACCTCGGCCTGGTCCGGGCCCTGCACTTCCCCCGGGCCGCACTGCCGATCTCGTTCGCGCTGCAGCAGCTCCAGCAGCTGCTCTTCTCGATGGCCGCTCTGGTCGTGATCCTGCTCTGCTTCGGTGTGCCGATCAGCTTCTCCTGGCTGATGGCGGTACCGGTGCTGGTCCTGCAGTTCACGTTCAACGCGGGCGTCTCGATGATCATGGCTCGGATGGGCGCGAAGACGCCGGACATCGCGCAGCTGATGCCGTTCATCCTGCGCACCTGGATGTACGTCTCCGGCGTCATGTGGAGCATCGACAAGCTGACCAGCAAGGACCACCTGCCGCACATCGTGACGCTCGCCCTGGAGACCAACCCGGCGGCCGTCTACATCGACCTGATGCGCTACTCGCTGATCGACAGCTTCCACTCCAGCCAGCTCCCCCCGCACGTGTGGCCGGCGGCGCTGGGCTGGGCGCTGATCGCCGGAGTCGGCGGCTTCATCTACTTCTGGAAGGCTGAGGAGACGTACGGCCGTGGCTGAGCAGACCATCGAGTACCACACCGAGCGGACCCCCGTGGCCGCGGACAGCACGATCCCCACCGTCGTCTGCGACGGCGTCGATGTCATCTACCGGGTCAACGGGACCGGCGCCGGACGCGGCTCCGCGACCGCCGCCCTCAACCGCATGATGCGCCGCGAGAAGGTCGAGAAGGCGGCGGGCGTGCGCCTGGTGCACGCGGTCAAGAAGGTGTCCTTCGTCGCCTACAAGGGCGAGGCGATCGGGCTGATCGGAACCAACGGTTCCGGCAAGTCCACGCTGCTCAAGGCGGTCGCGGGCCTCCTCCCGGTCGAGAACGGCCGTATCTACACCCACGGCCAGCCCTCCCTCCTCGGCGTCAACGCGGCCCTGATGGGCGACCTGACCGGCGAGCGCAACGTCTATCTCGGCGGCCTCGCCATGGGCATGTCCCGGGAGCAGGTCAAGGAGCGCTACCAGGGCATCGTCGACTTCTCCGGGATCAACGAGAAGGGCGACTTCATCACGCTGCCGATGCGGACGTACTCCTCCGGCATGGGCGCCCGACTGCGGTTCTCCATCGCCGCCGCCAAGGACCACGACGTCCTCCTGATCGACGAGGCACTGGCGACGGGCGACCGGTCGTTCCAGCGGCGCTCCGAGGAGCGGATCCGCGAGCTGCGCCAGCACGCGGGCACGGTCTTCCTGGTCAGCCACAACAACAAGTCGATCCGCGACACCTGCGACCGCGTGCTGTGGCTGGAGCGCGGCGAGCTGCGGATGGACGGACCGACGGAGGAGGTCCTGGAGGCGTACGAGGCCTTCACGGGCGGCGCCGACAAGCCGAAGGCCCCCGCGGCGGGCCAGGCGGCCTAGGGGACCCTCGGGCCGCCTAGAGGTCCTCGTCCTGGAACACCCAGGTGCGGTAGACCAGGAAGCGGAACGCGGACGCGAGCACGATCGACAGGGCCTTCACGGCATTCGCCTCAAGCGGACCGTGGAGGCCCAGTCCGTGGTAGCCGACGTAGAAGAGGCCGCTCTCCATGAGGACGCCGATGCCGCTGAAGGCGAAGAACAGGGCGATCCGGCGGGCGCCGGGGGCGTCGCGGTCGCGGTAGGTGTAGTAGCGGAAGCCGAGGTAGTTGGCGCCCATCGCGACGCAGCTGGCCAGGACGGTCGCGAGCATCGCGGGCCACCGCAGGCCGTGCAGCAGAGCGTTGAAGACCGCGAAGTTGACGAAGACGCCGCTGCCGCCGACGATCCCGAATTTCACGACTTCCAGGACGACCTCGCGCACCGGTCGGACGGGCTCGGTCACGCGTTCCTCGGTGAGGTTCAGAGTCACGTCACCAGGCTTAGCTGGGCAGAGTAAGCCTTCCCCCTGATTACCCCTAAGGCACTCCGTGAAGAGGGCGCCCCGAGCCGATGCGGCCCGGGGCGCCCTCGTCGTCATAGCGACTACGACCCAGGGACTACGAGTGCGTGCGCAGCAGCGTGCGCATCGTGCGCATCGCCACCGACAGGTTGGCCAGGTCGAACGTCTCCGAGCCCTGGATCTCGTCCAGAGTCGTACGCGCCCGGCCCAGGATCGCGGCGTTCTTCTCCTGCCATGTGATGAAGCGCTGCTCGGGAGTCGAGGTGCCGTTGCCCGCCGCGAGGATGTCGGCCGTCAGCGCCGCGTGCGCCGCGTACAGGTCCTCGCGGATGGAGGCGCGGGCCATGGACTGCCAGCGGTCCGCGCGGGGCAACTCGATGATGCGGTCCATGAGTTGGGTGATGTGGAGGCGGTCGGCGAGGTCGTAGTAGACCTCGGCGACGTCCATCGGGTCCTTGCCCGTGCGGTCGGCCACCGAGACGATGTCGAGCGCCGGGAAGGCGGAGGAGAACCCGGCCACGCGCGTGGCGAGTTCGGCCGGGACGCCGGCGCCGGTCAGCTCGTCGTAGATCTCCTGGTACCAGTTCAGGTCCGCGCCGCGCAGCAGCTTGGGCAGCTGGGACCAGACCTGCTCGACGCGCTCGGCGAAGAACTCGACGGTCTCGGCGAGCTGGAGCGGCTGCGGCCGGTTGTTGAGCAGCCAGCGGGTGCCGCGCTCGCACAGGCGGCGCGAGTGCAGGCGGATACGGGTCTGCACGGGCGCCTCGACGGTGTTGTCGAGCGCCTCGACGCCGTCCCACACCTCGGCGGCGTCGAAGATCGCGCGGGCCGCGGTCTGCGCCCGGACGATCTCCTCCAGGGAGGCGCCGGTCTCCTCACGGAGGCGGTGCAGGAAGCTCGTGCCGCCGGTGTTGACCGTGTCGTTGACGAGGACCGTGGTGACGATCTCGCGGTGCAGCGCGTGGGTGTCGATCTGCTCGGCGAACTTCTCGCGCAGCGCGGTCGGGAAGTAGGCGTGCAGCAGGGTGCGCAGATACGGGTCGTCGGGCAGCGAGGTGTGCAGCAGCTCGTCGGAGACCGTGATCTTCGTGTACGCCAGCAGGACGGCCGTCTCGGGGCCGGTCAACCCCTGTCCCTGGGCGAGGCGTTCGCGGATCTGGCGGTCCGTGGGCAGGAACTCCAGGGCCCGGTCGAGGTGGCCTTCGCGGACCAGGGTGCGCAGGAAGCGCTGCTGGGCGTGGAGCATGTCCTTGGACTGGGCGAGCGCGTTGGCGATCGCGGTGTTCTGCGCGTAGTTGTTGCGCAGGACGAGCGCGCCGACCTCGTCGGTCATCTCGGCGAGGATCTTGTTGCGCTGCTTGACGGTCATGTCGCCGTCGGTGACCAGGCCGTTGAGCAGGATCTTGATGTTCACCTCGTGGTCGGAGGTGTCCACGCCCGCGCTGTTGTCGATCGCGTCGGTGTTGATCTTGCCGCCATGCTGGGCGAACTCGATCCGGCCGAGCTGGGTCAGCCCCAGGTTGCCGCCCTCGCCGACGACCTTGACGCGCAGGTCGGCGCCGTCCACTCGGATCGCGTCGTTGGCCTTGTCGCCGACGTCCGCGTGGGACTCGGTGCTGGCCTTGACGTACGTGCCGATGCCGCCGTTCCACAGCAGGTCGACCCGCGACTTGAGGATCGCCTTCATGAGGTCGGCCGGTGTCATCTTGGCGACCTTGTCCTCGATGCCGAGGGCCTCGCGGACGTGGGCGTTGACCGGGATCGCCTTGGCGGTACGCGGGAAGACACCGCCGCCGGCCGACAGCAGGTCGGTGTTGTAGTCGGCCCAGCTGGAGCGCGGCAGCTCGAACATGCGGCGCCGCTCGGCGTACGAGACGGCCGCGTCCGGGTTCGGGTCGAGGAAGATGTGCCGGTGGTCGAAGGCGGCGACCAGGCGGATGTGCTCGCTCAGCAGCATGCCGTTGCCGAACACGTCACCGGACATGTCACCGACGCCGACGACCGTGAAGTCCTCGCTCTGCGTGTCGACGCCCAGCTCCCGGAAGTGCCGCTTGACGGACTCCCAGGCACCGCGCGCGGTGATGCCCATCTTCTTGTGGTCGTAGCCGGCCGAGCCGCCGGAGGCGAAGGCGTCGCCCAGCCAGAAGTTGTAGCTCTGGGCGACCCCGTTGGCGATGTCCGAGAAGGTCGCGGTGCCCTTGTCGGCGGCGACCACCAGGTAGGTGTCGTCCTCGTCGTGCCGGACGACGTCCGCCGGGGGGACGACCTCGCCGGCCACCAGGTTGTCGGTGATGTCGAGCAGGGCCGAGATGAACATCTTGTAGCTGGCGATGCCCTCGGCGAGCCACGCGTCCCGGTCCACGCTCGGGTCGGGCAGCTGCTTGGCGACGAAGCCGCCCTTGGCGCCGACCGGCACGATGACGGTGTTCTTCACCATCTGCGCCTTGACCAGGCCGAGAATCTCGGTCCGGAAGTCCTCCCGCCGGTCCGACCAGCGAAGACCGCCGCGCGCGACCTTGCCGAAGCGCAGGTGCACGCCCTCGACGCGCGGCGAGTACACCCAGATCTCGTACGCCGGTCGCGGCGCGGGCAGGTCCGGGATGGCCTGCGGGTCGAACTTCATCGAGACGTACGCGTGCGCGTGCCCGCCGAGCGCCTCCTGGAAGAAGTTGGTGCGCAGGGTCGCCTTGATGACGGTCAGGAAGGAGCGCAGGATGCGGTCCTCGTCGAGGCTCGCCACCTGGTCGAGCGCCGCGTCGACCTCTTCGAGGAGGGCGTCCACGATCTCGCGTCCGGCGCGCTGCCGGTCCGGCGACATCCGCGCCTCGAACAGGGAGACGAGGAGCCGGGTGGTGTGGACGTTGTTGCGGAGGGTGTCCTCCATGTAGTCCTGGCTGAAGGTCGAACCGGCCTGCCGCAGGTACTTGGCGTACGCCCGCAGCACCATCGCCTGCCGCCAGTCGATCCCGGCGCTCAGTACCAGAGCGTTGAAGCCGTCGTTCTCGGCCTGCCCGGTCCAGGTGGCGGCGAACGCCTCCTGGAACCGCTCGCGTGCGTCGTCGCCGAGGTGGTCCCCGTTGCCGTTCTGCGACTTGGGCATCCGCAGCCCGAAGTCGTAGATCCACGCGGTCGTACGGTCCGAGCAGCGCAGTTCGTACGGCCGCTCGTCGACGACCTCGACGCCGAGGCGGCTGAGGACCGGCAGCACGGCCGAGAGGGAGACCGGGGCGCCCTTGCGGTAGATCTTGAAGCGGCGCTCGTCGGGGGCGGCGCCCACCGGCTCGTAGAGGCTCAGCTCGAAGGTCTGCTCCTCGGTGAGCTGTTCGAGGTGGACCAGGTCGGCGACGGCGGAGCGCGGGGTGTGGTCCGCCTTGTAGCCCTCGGGGAAGGCGTTGCCGTAGCGGCGCACGAGTTCTGCCGCGCGCTCCTCGCCGCACTCGGCGTTCAGCGCGTCGCCGAAGCCGTCGGCCCAGGAGCGGGCGGCCTCGACCAGGCGGGCCTCGATGCGGTCCTTGTCGGCGTCGGACAGCTCCGGCAGCTCGGTGCCCTGTGGGACACGGACCACGAAGTGCAGCCGGGAGAGGATCGACTCGGTGTTCCAGGCGGTGAAGTCGACGCTGATGCCGTCGAGCTCTTCTTTAAGGATGTCGATGATCCGGAGGCGTACGCCGGTGGTGTAGCGGTCGCGCGGGAGGTAGACGAGGGCCGAGTAGTAGCGGCCGTACTCGTCCTGGCGCAGGTACAGGCGCAGTCGCCGGCGCTCCTGGAGGTAGAGCACGGACGTGACGATGGACCGGAGTTCGTCGACCGGGGTCTGGAACAGCTCGTCGCGCGGGTACGTCTCCAGGATCTGCAGCAGGTCGCGCCCGTCGTGGCTGTTGGGCGAGAAGCCGGCGCCCTCCAGCACCTCGTCGACCGTGCGCCGGATCACGGGAACCCGGCGGACGGACTCGGTGTAGGCGGCGGAGGAGAACAGGCCCAGGAAGCGGCGCTCGCCGACGACCTCGCCGTTCTCGTCGAACTTCTTCACGCCCACGTAGTCGAGGTACGACGGACGGTGCACCGTGGAACGGCTGTTGGCCTTCGTCAGCACGAGGAGCTTGTGCTCGCGGGCCTTGGCCCGGGCGTCGGCCGGGAGCCGCTCGAAGGACGGGCTCACCGGGTGGCTGTCCTCGCCGCCGTGCTGCGGGTCGGAGCGCAGGATGCCGAGGCCGGTGCCGGGGACCGCGGCGAGGGAGTCGTCCTCACGGAGCTGGTACTCGCGGTAGCCGAGGAAGGTGAAGTGGTCGGCGGCCAGCCAGCGCAGCAGCTGGCGGGCCTCCTCGACCTCGCTGGAGGGCAGGTCGGAGGCGGTCGGCTCGGTGGGCAGCTCGTCGGCCATCCGCAGGGCCGAGTCCCGCATCTTCTCCCAGTCCTCGACGGCCTCACGGACGTCGGACAGGACGCGCAGCAGGTCGGCGGTGATCTGCTTCAGGTCGGCGCGGTCGGTCTCGCGGTCGATCTGGACGTGGATCCAGGACTCGGTGTGCGCGTCGTGCGGCAGCTCGCCGGCGGGCGGGGTGGTGAGCACCTCGATGAGGTTGCCGGTGAGGTCGCGGCGGACGACGATCTGCGGGTGGATGACGACGTGGATGCCGCGGCCCTGGCGGGTCAGCTCGTTGGTCACCGAGTCGACGAGGAAGGGCACGTCGTCGGTGACGACCTCGACGACGGTGTGGCTGCACGTCCAGCCGTTCTCCTCGACCGTCGGGGTGTGCACCCGTACGTTCGCCGTGCCCTGGGGTCGGGTCTCGGCCAGCCGGTAGTGGGAGAAGGCGGCACCGAAGACGTCGACCGGGTCGCGGTCCGCGAGGTCCTCCGGGGCGGTGTGCAGGTAGTAGCGCTGGAGGAACGCGAGCACGGTCTCCTGGTCCGGAGTGCTCTCGTCCGTCGTCCCGGTGGGTAGATGCCCCCCGACCGGGCTGTTCTCAGCTACCCGAGCAGCCCTTTCGAGCAACTCGGCCTTTGCTTCGTCCAGCTTGGTCTGCATTGTCCTCTGGCTCCTGTCGCGCGCCGTTGCGTGACGTAGAAGGAAGTACGGTGTCTTCCCCTGCGGCTCGACGCCACGGCCCGGGTTCTCCGGTCTGCTCAGACGCTATGCCGCAGGGTGAGATGAGCGGTGGGTTATCAGCCATTTTCGGCCCGCCCGACGGATGTGACGCTGCTCTCTGTCGCGCCGGTACCGGGGGTGTGCACGGCGTCCTGGGAGCCCTGGGAGCTCCGTCCCGCCCGCGCGGGCCTGTCGGACAGGCCCTGGGGAGACCAGCGACCGCCGCCCGGTCACGGATGTGGTCCGTGGTCGCCGGGCGCGGAGCAGGGGCGACGATGCCCCCGCGAAATATCGCGCTGATCACTCCACAAGGCTATCTCTCCTCACCGGGGGCTCGTCATGAGCCGGTTGTGTACAAAACAGAGGGTGGAACTTTGACGTTATGCACAGGGGCGCGGAGCATGAAATCGTCGTATTCACGGGCAGTCGGGACGGTGACGATGCCTGAGCCGCGCGGCCTCTGGCGAGCGAGACCTCTTGGCAAGGACACCGGCGCGAGGCACGTTGCCCAGGAGCTCATGAGTCCACGAGCCCTTGAGGCCGCGGACCCGTGAGCCCATGACGCCCGGCGGAGACGCCTGCCACGGCCACAGAGGAGCGCACCGACATGACAGCGAAGATCCTCATCGTCACCGGCGACGCAGCGGAGTCGCTGGAGGTCCTCTACCCCTACCAGCGCCTGCGCGAGGAGGGCTACGAGGTCCACATCGCGGCTCCCGAGCGCAAGAAGCTGCAGTTCGTCGTCCATGACTTCGAACCCGGCTTCGACACGTACACCGAGAAGCCCGGCTACACCTGGCCCGCCGATCTCGCCTTCTCCGAGGTCGATCCCGGCCAGTACGCGGCCCTCGTCATCCCCGGCGGGCGGGCCCCCGAGTACCTCCGCAACGATCCCGAACTCCGCAAGATCCTCAAGTCCTTCTTCGACACGGACAAGCCCGTGGCCCAGATCTGCCACGGCCCCCTGCTCACCGCCGCGATCGACGGCCTGCGCGGCCGGCGCGTCACGGCGTACCCGGCGCTCGAACTCGACATGCAGTCCGCCGGCGCGACCTTCCAGGACGCCGAGACGGTGGTCGACGGCACGCTGGTCTCCGCCCGTGCGTGGCCGGATCACTCCAGCTGGATGCGGGAGTTCCTGACGGTGCTGCGGGCGAAGGCGCCGGTGACGTGACCTCGGGGGGCGGCGTTACGTGACGGGTGCGCGGCTTCTCCTGAGGCGCCGTGTCTCTGACGCACAGAGCCCTTCAGAAGGCGCCGCCTCTTGAGGCGCCGCGCCACGTCACACCGCCCGACAGGTCACCGTCACGCCGCCAGCCGCTCCGCCTCCGCGACGGCCTCGGCCAGCGAGTCCACCACCGGTACGCCGACCACTTCGAGGCTGGCCCGGCTGTGCGAACCGCCGGTGTAGAGCACGGCCCGCGCGCCCACGTGCAGGGCGGCCACCGCGTCGTCGGCGGCGTCCCCGATCACCACGGTGCGCACGGGGTCCACGCCGGTCAGCGCCCCGAGGTGGCGCACCATGTGCTCGGCCTTGCTGCCACCGGAGGGACCGGTGCGCCCGTCGACCCGTATGAAGTGCGGTTCTATCCCGAACTCCCTTACCAGCGGGACGAGTTCGTCATGGCCGTACATGCTGAGGATCGACTGGCTGCGACCCGCGGTCCGCCACCCCGCGAGCAGGTCCGCCGCGCCCTCGGTGAGCCCGCAGACGACGCGGTGCTCGGAGTAGTACCGATGGAAGGTCGCGTCCATGACCTCCCACTCGGCGTCGGTGGGCAGCCGCCCCAGCAGCCGCTCGTAGAACTTGGGCACCGGCACGCAGTACAGCGCCCGGTACTCCTCCATCGTGATCGGCGTCAGCCCCAGCTCGGCGAACGCCGCGTTCGTCGCCCCGATGATCGCGTCATTGTCGTGGAACAGCGTGCCGTTCCAGTCCCAGACGATGTGCGCGCTTCCTTGCATCCCCATGCCAAAAAAGTACCCGCCGCCACTGACAATCAAGATAATCGCAGGTCAATGGGCACATACGGCCATCCGACCGCCGCCGAGCGGGCTCAGTCGGCCGGCCCGACGAGGTTCGGGATCTCCTGCGTCGCGTACCAGAGCAGCTCGTGGTCCTCGGCCCCGTCCACGACGAACTGCGCGTCGTCGTCCCCTCGGTCGGCCGCCGGAAGCGCGTCGGCGGCGGCGCTCACGTCGCCCTCCGCGTCCCCGAGATCCACGTGCACGGCGGCCGCCTTGGCCAGCGCCACGGTTCCGGTCACCCGCACCTCACCGAGCGCCGCCGGGTCGAGTCCGCGGTCGGGGTCGGCGTGCGCGGTGCCGTCGGGTACGTCGACGGCGAGCACGACCCGGCGCCGCGGCGCGTCGGCGTGGACCGCCAGCAGCCGCAGCGAGGCGAGCGCGGCCCGGTTCAGCGCCGCGTACTCCAGCTCCTCGATGTCGTCGGAGAGGTACCACTCGCGCAGCGCGGGCGTCACGGCGTACGCGACGAAGGGTCCCGTCCCCAGCTCACCCGTCTTGTACGCCTCGGCGAGACCGGGGAGGGTCAGGGGGACGTAGACGCGCATGGCCGACCGCTTTCGTAGTTCGGAGAGTGCCTCGGGGAAGACGGTTCCGCGGACGGTGCCACGCCTCCGAGAGGGCCTCCAGGATACGTGCGCGGGTCCCCCATCGAGTCCCCACCCGCACCTCTGAGGGCGTCCACCCCACGCCGGTGATTCACCCGGCACGCTCTTGCGGCGACGGGCTTCCGGCCCTCCGGATCACTCGGATAAGTGAACATTCCGGCCCCTCCGACCCGCGCCGCCACGTCCTTGCTCCCCCTGCCCATAGCCCCGTACAAGATCCCCAACCAGCAAGTTACTTCCCGGTACATCCCGGGCCGACCCAACGGGGACCCCCATGCACAAGGTCATGACCAGGAC
>NZ_JBXVPZ010000295.1:0-12189 GCF_057961495.1 Streptomyces sp. P5F9
CCCTCCCCCAGCGCGCCGGAGTCGACCCGGTGCGGGTCCGTCTGCCCCCCGAGGATTCCTGGGCCACCGTGCGCGAGTACCTGGTGGACCGGCTCTCGGGGGCGGGTGACGGGGTCGTCGACCAGATGATGGACGCCGGGCTGTTCGTCGGGGCGGACGGGACGAGCGTGGCCGGGTCGCCGTACGAACCCGGGATGTTCGTGTGGTTCCACCGGGAGCTGCCCGCCGAAGTGCCGGTGCCCTTCCCCGTGGACGTCCTCTACCGCGACGAGCACATCGTCGTCGCCGACAAGCCGCACTTCCTCGCGACCACCCCGCGCGGCAGTCACGTCGTCGAGACGGCGTTGGCGCGGCTGCGCAGGGAGTTGGGGATCCCGGATCTCGGCGCCGCACACCGGCTCGACCGACTCACCGCCGGGCTCGTGCTGTTCACGGTACGGCCCGAGGAACGGGGCGCGTACCAGGCGCTGTTCCGGGAGAAGCGGGTGCGGAAGGAGTACGAGGCCGTCGCGTCGTACGACTCCGGGCTCGGCCTTCCTACGACCGTGCGCTCCCGCATCCTCAAGGAGCGTGGGGTGATGGCCGCCCGGCAGGTCGAGGGTGAGGTCAACGCCGTCAGCCGCGTCGAGTTGGTCGAGGAGCGGGACGACGGGCTTGCCCGGTACCGGCTGGTGCCCAGTACCGGGCAGACGCATCAACTGCGCGTCCACATGAGCGCGTTGGGCGTGCCCATCCTCGGTGATCCGCTGTATCCCGTGGTCGACGACCCCGTGCCGGACGGTGATTTCCGGCGGCCGCTCCAACTGCTGGCGCGGGCGCTGGAGTTCACCGATCCGGTCACGGGGACCGAGCACCGGTTCCGTAGCGGGCGGGTGCTCGAAGCCTGGTCCTCGTACCAGGACTGGGCCGGTCAGTAGCCCCGCCACCACCTCAAGAACCGCTGCCACGCCCCGAGTCGACGTACCGGTTCCGGAGTCGGCACCGGCTGCGGCGGAGCCGTCACCTCGACGGGTTGCGGCATCGCGGCGGGCGGGGGCGGCGGGTCCGACGGCATGCCCACGTGCCAGGTGTGGCGCGGTTGCGGGACCGCCGCGTGGCCCGGCTTCTCCGAGACGTCCTGCGGGGGCTTCGGGGCGAACTGCACCGGCAGGTCCACCAGGTGGCGGGAGGCGATGGAGGCCGTCCAGCTCAACTCGTCCTCGTCGCAGTCGAGTTCGATGTCCGGGAGCCGCATCAGCAGCGCGTCCACCCCGGTGTCGGCGATGGCGCGGCCGATGTCCTGGCCGGGGCACTCGTGCGGGCCGCCGCCGAAGGCCAGGTGGGAGCGGTTGCCCATCATGTTGGCCTTGAGGTCGGGACGCACCCGGGGGTCCACGTTGCCCGGCGCCGGTGCGAAGAGGAGGCCGTCGCCCCTGCGGATGCGCTGGCCGCCCAACTCCGTGTCCTGCTTGGCGAAGTAGGCGAAGACGGTGGAGAACGGCGGCTCGTCCCACAGCGACTGCTCGACCGCCTCCGGCACCGTCATCTGCCCGCCGTTGAGCTGGGCGCGGAAGCGCGGGTCGGTGATGACCATGCGCAGCGCGTTGGCGAGGAGGTTGGTGGTGGCCTCGTAGGCGGCGAAGAGGACGAGCCGCAGGTGCTCCCTGACCTCGTCGTCGCTGAGCCCCGCCGGGTGCATGACGAGGTGGCTGGTGAAGTCGTCCGCGGGCTCGGCCCGGCGCAGGGCGGTGAGCCGGGTCAGGGCGTCCATGACGTACTGGTGGCTGGTGATGGCGGTCGCGGTGCCCTTGAGGGCGTCGCGGGCGGCCTCCACCATCTGGTCGTTGTACTCGTCGGGCATGCCGAGGATCTCGCACAGCACGGCCATCGGCAGGTGCTCGCAGAACTGGCTGACGAGTTCGGCGTGCCCCTGCTCGCAGAAGGTGTTGGCGAGGATCTGGGTGTAGCGGTTGATGTGCCGGCGGATGCCGCGCGGGTCGATGGTCGACATGGCGCCGGTCACCGCGCCGCGCAGCCGCAGGTGTTCGTCGCCCTCTGCGTGCGAGGCGATGGGCTGCCAGGCGATGTGCGGCATCAGCGGGTGGTCGGGCTTGACCATGCCCTCGCGCAGCGGCGTCCAGATGCGGCTGTCCCGGCTGAACTGCGAGGGCGTACGGACCATGTGCAGGTTCTCGGTGTGGCCGAGGACGACCCAGATCGGTACGTCGTCGTGGAGCAGCACCGGTGCCACGGGGCCGTGTTCGGCGCGGAGCTTCTCGTAGAGGCCGCCCAGGTCCACCGCCTCGGGGCCGTACAGCCGGTGCAGTCCCCCGGGCCCCTGGCCGTGCGCGGGGCAGCCGGGGGGCGGGCCGAGCCTGGTGTCGTCCGTATCGGTCGGAAAGTGGTGTTCAGGCGTCACGGTGATCGCTCCGAGAACTGAAGTGGATCCGGTGTCGGGGGAGTTGGGCGGGTCAGGTCAGTGAGCCCGTCATCGCCAGGGAGTGCAGGAAGCGCATCAGGGTCATCAGGACGTCCCGGCTGGAGGCGCGGCGGCGCGCGTCGCACTCGATGATGGGAATGTCCGGGGACAGGTCGAGCGCCGTACGCAGGTCCTCGATGGGGTAATGCGGGCCGTCCGGGAAGGAGTTGACGGCGATCACGAACGGCACCCCGCGCTCCTCCAGCCGTCCTATGACGTCGAAGCTGACTTCGAGGCGCCGCGTGTCGATCAGCACCACCGCGCCGAGCGCGCCCTCGAACAGCCCGTTCCACAGGAACCAGAAGCGTTCCTGGCCGGGGGTGCCGAACAGGTACAGCACCAGTTGGTCGGTGATGCTGATGCGGCCGAAGTCCATCGCGACGGTGGTGGCCGTCTTGCTCTCCGAGCCGTAGTTGTCGTCGACGCCGACGCCGGCCTGCGTCATGGTCTCCTCGGTGGTCAGCGGCCTGATCTCGCTGACCGAACCGACCATGGTCGTCTTGCCGACCCCGAAGCCGCCGACGATCACGATCTTCACCGCGGCCTGGGCCGTGTGCGGGAGATGGTCCTCGGTCCGAGGGCCCGTGATGGTGTCAGAGCTTTTGAAGTCCATGCATCACCGCTTCGAGGAGGGAACGGTCGGGGAGCGCCTGGCGGACGATCGGGGCGCGCGCCTGCACCAGTTCGGCCGTCAGCAGCTCGGTGAGCAGGACGGTCACCACGCTGTACGGCAGGTTGAGATAGGCCGACAGCTCGGCCACGGACAGGGGGGCGATACAGAGCCCGAGCAGGGCCGCCTGCTCCGGAGTGGCCGACTGCGGCGCGTCGGAACGCGCCACGATCAGCGTGACCAGGTCGAGTTCGGCCCGGTCGCCGTCCTCGGCCGCGCCAGTGAGCACGTACAGCCGCTCCGGGATCTTTCCTTCGCCCTGTTTCTTGCCGGGTTCGGGCGGCGGTTTCTCCGCGGGTTGTCGCCGCTGGCGTTGCGGAGGAGTCATACGGTCTGCCCGTTGCGCCTCGGCGGGCTGGTGAGGTGGGCGCCGATTCTGACGACGAGGTCACGCATGCGGTTGCTCATCAGGCCGGGTTCGGCGACCACGTCGGACAGGACGGCCAGGTAGGCGTTGGCGCCCGCGGCCATCAGATAGAAGTAGCCGCCGTTGATCTCGATGATGACCATCTTCATCCGGCCGTCACTGCGCGGGATCTCGGAGGCGACGGCACCCGCCAGGCTCTGCAGCCCGGCACAGGCCGCGGCGACGCGGTCGGCCGCGTCGGGGTCGCCGCCGTAGCGGGCGATGCGCAGCCCGTCGGCGGACAGGACCACGATCTGCTGGATGCCGGGCACGCCGTCGGCGAGATCCTTGAGCATCCAGTCGAAGTTGGCTCGCTGCTGGATCACTTGAGGTCCCCCTCGTCGTCGGCCTCGACTCGGGCCGGCTCGGTCTTCTGGGTGGAAGCGGTCGGGTCCGGGTCGCCCTTGAGGCCTTCCATGAACGCCTCGACCCACAGGCCAGGTTCGGGTTCGTCCTTCTTCTCCGGCTCGGGCTCGGGCGTGCCCCAGGCGGAGCGGGCCTCCCGTGCGGCGGCCTCGGCGCGCTCGGCGGCGGCCTGTTCGGCGTACCGCTGGGCGAGCGGGACCTTGACCCGGCTGCGGCGCTGCGGCAGGCCGCCCGCCGTCCACTCGGTGACCTCGGGAACCTCGTCCTCCATGCTCACCGAGGCCGGGATGCGCGGGCTCGTGGGGCGGCGCCGCTTGATCGTGCGCTTGGGGCCGTCGACCGCGCCGAGCTCCGCCTTGGGCAGGGCGGTGGCGCCGATGCCGTGGGCGAGTCCGGGCGCGGTGCCGGGCGTGAGCATCTCGCTGGGCACGATGAGGACGGCACGGACGCCGCCGTACGCCGAGGCACGCAGCGAGATCTGCATGTTGTACGTCGCGCACAGCCGGCCGACAACGGCGAGACCGAGGCGCGGACTCTCACCGAGGTCCTGGAGGTCGGTGCCGGCCTTGGCGCGCTCCAGCATGCCCTCGGCCCGCGCCCGCGACTCCTCGCTGAGGCTGACGCCGCCGTCCTCGATCTCGATGGCGACACCGGTCTGCACCTCTACGGCGGTGACGTGCACCTTGGTCTGCGGGGGCGAGTAACGCGTGGCGTTGTCGAGGAGTTCGGCCGCCGCGTGGATGACCGGCTCGACGGAGATGCCGCGGATGTTGACCTTGGCGATGGAGTGCAGCTCGATGCGCCGGTACTCCAGGATGCGGGACATGGCGCCGCGCAACACGCTGTACAGCGGCACCGGTTCGGGCCACTGGCGACCGGGGCGGCCACCGCCGAGCACCGAGATGGAGTCGGCGAGACGGCCGATCAGCGCGGTGCCGTGGTCGATGCGCAGGAGGTCGTCGAAGACCTCGGGGTTACGGCCGTGGTCCTCCTCCATCTCCCGGAGTTCCTTGGCCTGTTGGTGGACGATGGCCTGGACACGGCGGGCGATGCTGACGAAGGAACGCTGCGCGGAGTCACGCATGTTCTCCTCGCGCTGGACGATGTTGAGCACCGTCCTCAGCAAGTCGCGCTGCGGCTGCGGAAGTTGCCGCCAGTCGGGATCGGCGTCGACGACTTGGCGAATCACCTCTCCGGGGGATTCTCCGCTGCTGAGCCGGTAGAGCGTGGCGGGCAGGATCTCCTTGCCGAGCCGGAGCATCTCCGTGTTCTGGTCGGCGAGCCGCCGTTCCAGATACGCGGTGTGACGGTCGTGCTCGGCGCGAGCGTCCCGCAGGTTGCGTCCGCGGCGTACCGCCTCGGCCGCCGTCACGATCACCAGAAGGGTGGCGACGGCTCCGCACCAGCCGACGGCGATCCGGGCAGGCCCTGCCACCAGAGCGACGGCGGCCCCGGTCGCCGCGGCCATCACTATGGCGGGCGGCAACAGCACGCGCGCGTAGGGAAGTTCACGGCCACCGGGGGGCGATTGAACACTCACCATGTATGCCCTCTAAAGACAGGTCGGCTGGGGGGATCGAGGAAATCTGGGGGAGCTTCTGCATCTTTTGCATGTTTGGGAACAAGCGCACGAATACAGCCCAACTCGGTGCGCTGCGGGCGAGCTTAGTCCGACCGGATCACCGCTGTGTCATATTCAGCAAGCCCCTGAAAAGGGACACGGAAGGGGAGTACCCTCAGCCCATTTACACGCTGCGACTCCAATCGCACACAGCGAGTTACGACGAACGGGCATACGAAAATCACTCACCGTAAGGAGTGAGGCACCGCTTCCGACTCGGGTTCGGGCCCGAATTCCGGATCAGATTCCGGCGATGCGCAACGCGGCGTCGGCCGTCGCCTCCGCGAAGGCGGACACCGGCCGCTCGGGGTCGGAGCGGTGCACGAGGATGACACCCTCGATCAGCCCGAAGACCAGATCCGTGCGCAGCTCCAACTCGCTCTTGGCGAGCGCCCCGCCCGCTGCCGTCGCGGCGAGCAACTGCCGGTAGGCGTCCTTGAGTTCGGCACGCACGGCATGGAAGCCGGCGAAGCGTTCGGCGCGCACTTCGGGCAGCAGATACAGCCCGCCGAGGTTGTGCGAGCCGCCGCACAGCAGCTCGACGTCGGTACGGCACAGCTCCCACAGCCGGTCCTCGGCCGGGGTCGCGTCGTCCGCGAGGAGTTCCCGGGCGTACGTCAGGGAGGGCGTGACCGTGGACTCCAGCAGGTCCGCGAGCAGCTCCTCCTTGCCGGAGACGTAGTGGTACATCGACGCCTGCCGCATGCCCGCACGCTCGGCGACAGCCCGGGTCGTGGTGGCCGCGTAGCCGCGGGTGGTGAACAACTCGGCGGCGGCGGCCAGCAGTTCGGCGCGCGGGGACAGTCCGCTGTCCGGCCGCTGATCGGCCCGCGGCCTCCCGACCCGGCGGCCCCCCTGTGCACCTGTTGTCCCCATGCGTTCGATCCTCGCACACGGCCCCGGACCACGGACTCCTGGTGATCTTCGTGAGGGCTCGGTAACCGAGCGGCAACACCCGGGCAACCCCGGTGACCCGCCCGCCTCCTAATTTCTGTCGAGCGACAGAAATGCCGCACGCCCACGACGTCCCCGCAGCCGGAGGTCCCCCGCGATGGCGACAGCGACCACTTACGGAGCCCGCGACCACGCCCGCGCCCAGGAGGGCGAGCGGGCCGAGGCGATGCCCGTCGTCCCGGCCGGCGACTGGCAGGCGCCGCCCTGCGAGGCGGGCCACCTGGTGTGGGCCGAGACCGTCGCGGGCGGCAACTACACCCACCGCGTCCTGGCCCGCGGCACCGAACTCCGCCTGACCGACCTGCGCGGCGACGCCTGCGCCCACCTGCTCCTGTACGCGGCCGACCGCCCCTGGGAACGCCTCAACGTCGCCGACACGGTCAAGGTCCAGTGGAACGCCTACCTCGGCGAGGGCCAGCTCCTCCTCTCCGACCAGGGCCGCGTCCTCGCCTCCCTCGTCGCCGACACCTCCGGCCGGCACGACGCGCTGTGCGGCACCTCCACCCTGGTCCGCAACACCGAGCGCTACGGCGACGGCACCCCGCAGTCCGACTCCCCTGCCGGACGGGAGCTGTTCAAGCTCGCCGCCGCCAAGAACGGCCTGGAACCACGCGACCTGCCGCCCTCGCTCTCCTTCTTCCAGGGCGTCCGGATCCGCGACGACGGCTCCCTCGACTTCACCGGCTCGACCGGCCCCGGCGGCAGCGTGACCCTGCGCGCCGAACAGGACGTGACCGTACTGATCGCGAACGTCCCGCATCCGGCCGACCCGCGCACCGAGTACGTCAACACCCCGCTGGAGGTGCTCGCTTGGCGCGCCGAGGCCACCAAGCCGGGCGACCCGCTGTGGGAGGCGACCCCCGAGGGCCGCCGCGCCTTCCTGAACACCGCCGAATTCCTTGCCGCGAGGGGGCTCATATGAAGACCGAGGACGCACCGGCCATGAAGACGGTGGAAGTACCGGCCCGCGCCGCCTGGTCCGCCGTCGTACGGACGGGCGAGACCCTCACCATCACCGACCTGCACGGCAACCAGGCCGTCGACTTCCTCGTCTACGACGCCCACGACACGTCGGTCCGCTACAGCGCCCCCGACACGATCCACGCCCAGGGCAACCTCTTCCTGACCACGGGCAGCGTGCTGATGTCCAACGAGCACACCCCGCTGATGACCGTCACGGCAGACGAGGTCGGCCGGCATGACACGGTCGGCGGCGCCTGCTCCAAGGAGTCCAACACCCTGCGCTACGGCCACCACACCTGGTCGCAGCACGCGTGCGTGGACAACTTCCTCGCGGAGGGCGCCCGTTACGGCCTCGGCAAGCGCGACCTGGTCTCCAACATCAACTGGTACATGAACGTGCCGGTCGAGAAGGACGGCACCCTCGGCATCGTCGACGGTCTCTCCGCCCCGGGCCTCAAACTGACCCTGCGCGCCGAACGCGACGTCCTGGTCCTGGTCTCCAACTGCCCCCAGATCAACAACCCTTGCA
Organism: Streptomyces sp. P5F9; assembly: GCF_057961495.1. Lineage (NCBI taxonomy): Bacteria > Bacillati > Actinomycetota > Actinomycetes > Kitasatosporales > Streptomycetaceae > Streptomyces > Streptomyces sp. P5F9. The sequence goes on from NZ_JBXVPZ010000295.1 coordinate 7,968, forward strand.
ACGGCTTCGAGCCGACAGCGGTGGAGATGACGATCGGGGTTTCTGGATGATCTTCGACACGCTGTTGATCGCCAACCGGGGCGAGATCGCCGTCCGCATCATCCGCACGGCCCGCGAACTCGGCCTTCGCACGGTCGCCGTGTACTCCGACGCCGACCGCTCTGCACCCCACGTCCGGCTCGCCGACGAGGCGGTACGGCTCGGCCCGGCACCCGCCAAAGAGTCGTACCTGGACGCCGACCTGGTCCTCAAGGCGGCCAAGGACACGGGCGCGGGCGCGATCCACCCCGGCTACGGCTTCCTCTCCGAGGACGCGGCCTTCGCCCGGCGCTGCGAGGACGCCGGAATCGTGTTCGTGGGACCGACTCCCGCACAACTGGAACTGTTCGGCGCGAAGCATACAGCACGGGCGGCGGCAGAGGCGGCCGGGGTGCAACTGGCGCCGGGCACAAGCCTGTTGGCGAACCTGGACGAGGCACTCGCCCAGGCAGCCCTGATCGGCTACCCCGTCATGCTCAAGGCGACCGGCGGAGGCGGCGGCATCGGCATGTCGGCCTGCCACTCCCCCGCCGAACTCACCGAGTCCTGGGAGCGCGTGCAGCGCGTCGCCGCCGCCTCCTTCTCCTCCGCCGGCGTCTTCCTGGAACGCCTCGTCGAACACGCCCGCCATGTCGAGGTACAGGTCTTCGGCGACGGCGACGGCAAGGTCGTCACCTTCGGCGACCGCGACTGCTCCCTCCAACGCCGCAACCAGAAGGTGGTGGAGGAAGCACCGGCACCAGGCCTGCCCACTCACATACGACAGCAACTTGCCACCTCCGCCCGCGACTTGTGCGCCTCGGTCGGCTACCGCTCCGCAGGCACCGTCGAGTTCGTCTACGACGCGACCCGCGAGGAGGCCTACTTCCTGGAGGTCAACACCCGCCTCCAGGTGGAACATCCGGTCACCGAGGAGGTCTACGGCGTCGACCTCGTCGCCTGGATGCTACGGCTGGCCCAGGGCGAAACCGACGTCGTACGCGACCCGGGCTCTCCGCGCGGCCACGCCGTCGAGGCCCGTGTCTACGCCGAGGACCCGTCCCGCGAACACCGGCCCAGCGCGGGCCTGTTGACCCGGGTCGAGTTCCCGGACGGCGAACGCGTCGACGGCTGGGTGGAGACCGGCACCGAGGTGACGACGTCGTACGACCCGATGCTCGCGAAGGTCATCGCGTACGGATCCGACCGCGCCCACGCGCTCCGACGGCTCGACGAGGCACTGGCCCGCACCCGCGTGGACGGCATCGAGACGAACCTGGGCCTGGTCCGGGCGGCGCTCGCGGAGCCGGACTTCCGTACGGCCACCCACTCCACGGCGACCCTCACTACCGTCACGGACCCCACGCCCCGCATCGAGATCGTCTCCGGCGGCACCCTCACCACGGTCCAGGACTGGCCAGGCCGCACCGGCTACTGGCAGGTCGGCGTGCCTCCGTGCGGCCCGATGGACGACCTCTCCTTCCGCCTCGGCAACCGCGCGCTGGGCAACGAGGAGGGCACCCCCGGCCTCGAATGCACGCTCCAGGGACCGGCGTTGAGGTTCACCCACGCGACCACGGTGTGCGTGACGGGCGCCCCGGCACCGGTGACGATCGACGGCACACCGGTCCCGCAGTGGGAGCCGGTGACGGTACCCGCGGGCGCGGCCCTGGAGATCGGCGCCCCGGCCGAACACGGCCTGCGGACCTACGTGTTGTTCGCGGGCGGCCTGGACGTACCCGCGTTCCTCGGCAGCGCGAGCACCTTCACCCTGGGCCGCTTCGGCGGACACAGCGGCCGGGCCCTGCGCACCGGTGACGTCCTGCACGGCGGCACGATCACCGAGGGCACACCCGTACCCACCGCCGACCGCCCAACCTTCGGTGCCGTGTGGGACGTCGCGGCGGTCGAAGGCCCGCACGCGGCACCGGAGTTCTTCACCGAGGACGACATCCGCGACTTCTACGCCGCCGACTGGAAGGTCCACTTCAACTCGGCACGCACAGGCGTCCGCCTGGTCGGCCCGAAGCCCCGCTGGGCCCGCACCGACGGCGGCGAGGCGGGCCTGCACCCGTCCAACATCCACGACACCCCGTACTCGGTGGGCGCCGTCGACTACACCGGCGACATGCCGGTACTGCTCGGCCCCGACGGCCCGTCCCTGGGCGGCTTCGTCTGCCCGGCCACGGTCATCAGCCAAGAGCGCTGGAAACTGGGCCAGTTCAGGCCCGGCGACACGGTCCGCTTCGCCCCGGTGAACGTCGACGGCTCGCCCCGCCCCGCCATCGTGGACGGCGGCATCCTGGCGAGGGACGGAGACGTCACCTTCCGCCGCAGCGGCGACGACAACCTCCTCGTCGAATTCGGCCCCATGCAACTGGACTTGGCGCAGCGCATGCGGGTCCACGCCCTGATGGAGGCGGTGGCGGAGGCCGACTTCGAGGGCGTCACGGACCTCACCCCGGGCATCCGCTCCCTCCAGATCCAGACGGACCCGAGCCGCCTGCCACAGTCCGAACTCCTGGCCGCGGTAAGGGAGACAGCAGCTTCCCTGCCCCCCACCGACCAACTGATCGTCCCCTCCCGCACGGTCCACCTCCCCCTCTCCTGGGACGATCCGGCGACCCGCGAGGCCATCGCCCGCTACATGGCGGGCGTCCGCGACGACGCCCCTTGGTGCCCGTGGAACATCGAGTTCATCCGCCGCGTCAACGGCCTGGACTCGGTACAGGACGTCTACGGCACGGTCTTCGACGCGGAGTACCTCGTACTGGGCCTGGGAGACGTCTACTTGGGCGCTCCCGTGGCAACCCCTCTCGACCCCCGCCACCGCCTGGTGACGACGAAGTACAACCCGGCCCGCACCTGGACGGCCGAGAACTCGGTCGGCATCGGCGGAGCGTACCTCTGCATCTACGGCATGGAGGGCCCCGGCGGCTACCAGTTCGTTGGCCGTACGACCCAGGTGTGGTCGGGCTGGCAGCAGCGCGGCGCGTTCGAGCAGGGCTCCCCCTGGCTCCTCCGCTTCTTCGACCGCATCAAGTGGTACCCGGTGGAGCCGGACGAACTACTCGAACTCCGGGCCGACATCACCTCCGGCCGCTTCGTCCCGCGCATCGAGGAGGGAACGTTCTCGCTCGCCGAGTACGAGGCGTTCCTCACCGAGAACGCCGAGTCCATCGCGGAGTTCAGGTCCCGCCAGCAGACCGCGTTCGGCGCGGAACGCGATGCCTGGGAGGCGGCGGGCGAGTTCACCCGAGCGGAGGCGGCGGCCGCCCCGGCACCACCGCAGGCCGAGGTCACGGTCCCGGCGGGCGGACGCCTGGTGGAAGCCGAATTCGCGGCGTCCGTCTGGCAGTTGAACGTGGAGCCGGGCGACGAGGTGACAGCGGGCCAGCCCCTGCTGGCCCTGGAGGCGATGAAGATGGAGTCCAGGGTGCACGCGCCCATGGCCGGCATAGTCACGGAAATCCTGGCCAGGCCCGGCGACCAGGTGGAAGCGGGCACGGCGTTGCTGGTCCTCGCCCCCGCAAGCTGAACCTCAAGCCGAACCGCAAGGAGCAAAAGAGAGATGTCGACCACGGTGTCCCGAGTCCGAGCCGCCTACGCCCGCATAGAGGCGGTGCACCGCCCAGAGATCTGGATCGACCTACGCCCGCAGCCGGAGGTCGAGCAGGAGGCACGGGCGCTGGACGAGCGAGTGGCAGCGGGCGAGCAACTCCCCCTCGCGGGCCGCCTGTTCGCGGCCAAGGGCAACATAGACGTACAGGGGCTGCCCACGACGGCAGGCTGCCCGGCATACGCCTACGCCCCGAAGACCGACGCCCCGGTGGTGGCCCGTCTCCGCGCGGCCGGCGCGATCGCGCTTGGCACCACGAACCTCGACCAGTTCGCCACGGGCCTGGTCGGCACCCGCTCCCCGTACGGCGCGGTCCGCAACGCCCACGACCCGGAGCGGATCAGCGGCGGCTCCAGCGCGGGTTCGGCCGTCGCCGTGGCGTTGGGCATCGTCGACTTCGCCCTCGGCACCGACACGGCGGGCTCGGGCCGGGTCCCCGCCGCGTTCAACGGCATCGTCGGGCTGAAGCCCACCCGGGGCCTGGTCCCGACGGCGGGCGTGGTCCCGGCCTGCGCGTCGATCGACTGCGTGACGGTCTTCGCCCGCACCCTCCCCGAGGCCGAACAGGCCCTGTCCTTCATGACC
>NZ_JBXVPZ010000296.1:0-12184 GCF_057961495.1 Streptomyces sp. P5F9
GTCCGCCCCGCCCTCCGGGCACCCCGCGTGACCGCCCGGATCACACGCGCCGACGCCGCGCCCACCTACGTCCCGCCACGCCACGAAGGCGTGGCCGCCTACCGCCTGCAGGGCCACGAGGCCGGCCCGACCGAGCGGTTCTGGGTCGGCCTGTCCCACTACGAACCCGGCGGGCGCGCCACCACCTCACCGGCCGGGCAGGAGACCGTCTACATCGTCCTGGACGGCGAACTCACCTTGGAGGCCGACGGCCGTACCACCGTGCTGCGCCGCCACGACTCGGCCCACCTCAGCCCGGGCACCGTACGCAGTGTCGAGAACCACGGTGACCAGCCGGCGACACTCCTGGTCGCCATCGCCCTACCGTCCCCGTCCGACTGATCCGATACCGAAAGGCGCCCGCCCGTGAAGCTGTGCACCTTCGTCCCGCCGGACGGCGGCCTTCCGTGCCCTGGCGTGCTGCGCGACGACACCGTCACCCGGCTGGTGGCCGCCGACCTCGTCGCCTACCTGGCCCGCGGGTCCACCGCACAGGAAGCCGAGAGCCGTCCCCTGGAGCAGGTGCGGCTGCTCGCACCCGTCCCCGAACCCCCCGCCATCCGCGACTTCTTCGCCTTCGAGCAGCATGTGGCCACCACCCGCGGACACCGCGGGGCGAAGGTGCCGGACTTCTGGTACGCCGAGCCCGTCTTCTACTTCACCAACCCCGCCGCTGTGATCGGCCCCGAGGACATCGCCCCCTACCCGCGCGGCACGGACATGCTCGACTACGAACTCGAAGTCGCCGCCGTCATCGGCGCCGAAGGCCGGATCGCCGGCTTCACGGTGATGAACGACTGGTCGGCCAGGGACATCCAGCGCGCCGAGGCCTCCGTCGGGCTCGGTCCGGCCAAGGGCAAGGACTTCGCCACCAGCCTCGGCCCGGTGCTGGTCACCGCCGACGAGTTCGACGGTTCCTCGGGCGCGATGACCGCCCGGGTCAACGGCGTCGAACTGTCGCGCGGTGAACTGGCCGACCTGTACCACCCCTGGCCGGCCATGCTGGAACGAGCCGCCCGGAACACCCGGCTCCGCCCCGGCGACGTCCTCGGCTCGGGAACCGTCGGCACCGGCTGCATCCTGGAGCTGGACGGGCGGTCCTGGCTGAACCCGGGCGATGTGGTCGAACTCGCCGTGACAGGCTTGGGCGTACTCCGCAACACCGTGGGCGAGCCCCCGTCCGTCCCGTCCGGCCCCGGCTGACCGGGGCCGGGGACAGAGAACAGCAAGAACACTCCGCACCGACTACTGACAACGGGATACGACTTGAAGGTCAAAGCAGCGCCAGAGACGTCGGGGAGCAGCGGCGTCCAGGTCATCGCCCGGGTGGCCGAGTTGTTCCGCGCCCTGGAGGGGGAGCCCTGGGGTCTGACCCTGACGCAGCTGGCCAAGAGGCTGGGGCTCCCGCGCTCCACCGTGCACCGCCTGGTAGGAGCGCTGGCCACCGAGGGCCTGGTGATGAGCGCGACCACCGCCGGACGCGTGCGGATCGGCCCGGAGTTCATCCGTATCGCCTCCGGCAGCCGGCTGGAGCTGCGCCAGCAGCTGGAACCGGCGATGCGCCGGATCTTCGAAGCCACCGGCGAGACGGTGGACTGCTCCGTACTCGAAGGCAACGAGGTACGGGTCATGGCGGTGATCCCCACCCAGCATCAGCTGCGTGCCGTCGCCGAGGTCGGCGCCTCGTTCCCGCTGCACTGCACCTCCAAGGGCAAGGCGATCCTCGCGCAGCTCGACGACGAGGCCGTCGCGGAGCTGCTGCCGGCGACGCTGGAGCGGTTCACCGACCGGACCAGGACGACCAAAGCCGAAGTGCTCCGGGAGATCGCGGACGTCCGCAGGATGGAAGTGGCCTTCGACATCGAGGAGCACGTGCCCGGGATCTGTGCCATCGCCATCGCGGCTCAGGACCCGTTCGGTTCGCTGTTCTGCGTGTCTGTGCCCGTTCCCGCCCAGCGGTTCGCCGGAGAGAAGGACGCGATCATCCGCGCGCTGCTCGAAGTGCGCCGCGAGCTGACGGGCGTGCTCCAGGCCCCCTGACCCCGGAGCTGCTCCGCGCCTCTCCCTATCCTCATCCGCGCCCATACGCCCAGGTCACGACCCTGGGCCAAGAGTGCTGCCCGCAATCGCCCCGGCCCGTCGCGGGGTTGCCGACGCGCTTCACCGTCGCGCCTCCCGAGCGTATTGACAAGCCTCACCCGTCCTCGTAGCGTCCGTATCCCGGCGCTTCTGCCCGCATCATGGAACCTCTGAAGAGGAGGCACCTGATATGCCCCCGCACGCAGGCACCCTCAGCACCGCCGCGCAGCCCGGCTCGTATACCCGTGAACCGTCCACCGGACTGGTCCTCGTCGAACTGAGCCACGAGTTCGGGCACTACGACCCGGTCTTCCCCGGCTCCAAGGACGTGGTGATCCGACGCGTCGCCACCCACGCCACCCACGGCGTGCTGACCAGCCATCTGGTGACGGTCATGCACAACGGCACCCACGTGAACGCACCGATCCACCTGGCGCAGCGCGGCCTCGGCGTCGGCGAACTGCCGCTGGACCGCTTCTTCGGCACCGGGGTGGTGCTCTCGATCCCCAAGGGCGAGTGGGAGTACGTCGAACCCGCCGACCTGGAGGCCGCCACCCCGGCCGTCGAACCGGGCGACATCGTGGTCGTCAACACCGGCTCGCACCGCCGCTACTCCGACAGCATGGAGTACTTCGGCCACGGCCCGGGCCTCAGCGCCGCCGCCGCGCAGTGGCTGATCGACCGCGACGTGACCATGGTCGCCGTCGACACCGCCACCGTCGACCACCCGCTCGCCACCTCGCTGGCGCAGTCCCACCGCGGCTTCGGTCCGCTTGTGGTCGAACTGCCCCGCCGCTACCGGAAGCGCACCGGGCGGAGCGTCACCGACGACTACCCCGAGTGGAACCCCGCGCACAGACTGCTGGCCAAGGCGGGCATCCCGACCATCGAGAACACCGGTGCGGACCTGGACACGGTCACCGGCCGGCGTGCCGCCTTCCATGCCATGCCGTGGTACTGGCCGCAGGGCGACGCCTGCCTGGTGCGCTTCGTCGCCATCGGGGACCCCGGCGGAAGCTACCGAGTGGAGAGTGGACTCTGATGTCCGTCACCAGCCGCGACGGTCTCGTCTACTACGACCTCAGCCACGAGATCGGCCACAACATGCCGCAGTGGCCCTCGCCGTTCAGCCCGCCCCTGGTCACCAACCGGCTCACGTACCACGCGATGCACGACCAGTACACCGTCGAGTACGACGGCATCCTGCACCGCGGCACCCACATGGACTCGCCGATCCACGTCGAGGCGAACACGCCCTGGCTGGAGGACTTCGAGCTGTGGCGGTTCTTCGGCACCGGCGTGGCCGTCTCCATCCCCAAGGGGAAATGGGAGGTCATCACCCCCGAGGACCTGGAGAACGCCCGTCCGCGGATCGAACCCGGCGACATCGTCATGATCAACACCGGTGCGCACCGCCTGTACGGCGACAACGACGAGTACTACGCCTACTCGCCCGGCCTCTACACCGACGCCGCCCAGTGGCTGGTGGACAAGGGCGTGAAACTGGTGGGCGTCGACGTGCAGGCCCTGGACCACCCGCTCGGGACCCGGATGGCCGAGCACGGCCCCGGGCCGATCCTGCCGCACCTGATCGACGAGTACCGCGAACACACCGGCCGCGAGGTCGCCGACGACTTCCCCGACTGGGAACCCGCGCACAAGACCCTGCTGCTGGCCGGCATCCCCGGCATCGAGAACGTGGGCGGCGAACTGGACGAGGTGACGGGCAAGCGGTGCACCTTCATGACCTTCCCCGCCCGGTTCCGCCAGGGCGACGGCAGCCCCGTCCGGGTGGTCGCGGTGGTCGATCCCGGGCAGCGCTTCCGCATCCCCTCCTTCGACCCGGCGGTGACCGCGTGACCGCCGGGTCGAAGGAGGGGGCCGAGGACAGCCCGCTGGCACTGTTCGACGTCGCCGGGCAGTCGGTCCTCATCACCGGCGCCTCCGGGGCGTTGGGCCACGCGGTGGCCGTCGCCCTCGCGGCGCTCGGCGCGAGACTCCTGCTGGTGTCCGGCTCCGAGGACGGCCTGGCCGAGGTCGCCGCCGAGGCCCGCGCCCGCGGCGGCGAAGTGAGCACCCTGGTGGGCCGGCCCGACACTCTGGAGGACGCCGAGGCGATGATCGCCGAGGGTGTCGAGCGCTACGGCCGGGTCGACTCCGTCCTGGTCGCCTCCGGCTACAACAAGCCCGCGCCCATCGAACAGATGCCGCTGGAGCAGTGGCAGGAGATCATGGACGCCAACGTCCGAGGCCCGTGGCTGATCGCGAAGGCCTTCGGCCGCCATGCCGCCGAGCGAGGTGACGGCGGCCGTCTGGTGCTGGTCTCGTCGGTCCGGGGCCGCCAGGGCAGTCCGGCCGGCTACACCGCGTACTGCACCTCCAAGGGCGCCGTCGACGCGCTGACCAAGACCCTCGCCACCGAGTGGGGCGAACGCGGCATCAACGTCAACGCCATCGCGCCCGCGGTCTTCCGCTCCACCCTCACCGACTGGATCTTCGCCGACACCGAGGCGGGCCAGGCCGCACGCGAGCGCAACTACTCCCGCATTCCCAAGAAGCGGCTCGGCGAGCCCAGGGACTTCGTGGGTATCGCGCTGTACCTGCTGTCGGCGGCCTCGGACTTCGTCACCGGCCAGGTCATCTACGTGGACGGCGGGTACACGGCGACATGAGCGCACAGTCCGCCGAACGCGTCGCGGTCGTCGGCGCAGGTCTCATGGGCACCGGCATCGCCCAGGTATTCGCCGCGGCCGGGATACCGGTCGCGCTGTCCGACCCGGCCGAGGCCGTCAGGGCGACCGTACGCGACCGGCTCACCGCCGGCTGCCGTACCGCGGGCACCGATCCGGTGACCGTCGGCCGGATGGTCACGGTCCACGACCGGACAGCCGACGCCTGCCGGGGAGCTACCCTGGTGATCGAGGCGGGACCGGAGCAACTCGCCGTCAAGCGGGCCATCTTCGCCGAATTCGAGTCGGCCACCGACCCCGACACCATCCTGGCCAGCAACACCTCCGCCATCCCCATCGGCCGGATCGCCGAAGGGCTGGCCGATCCCGGCCGCGTCGTCGGCACTCACTTCTGGCAGCCGCCCTGTCTCGTACCGCTGGTCGAGGTGGTGCAGGCGAAGACCACCATACCGGCCGTCGTCGCCTCCGTCATCTCACTGCTGCGTTCGGTCGGGCTCAAGCCGGTGCGCGTGGCCGCCGACGTGCCGGGGTTCGTCGGCAACCGGCTGCAGCATGCCCTCAAGCGCGAGGCCATCGCGCTCGTCGCCGCCGGAGTGGCCACCGCAGAGGACATCGACACAGTGGTACGCCAAGGCTTCGGCCGGCGGCTCGGTCTTGTCGGCCCTCTGGAGCAGGCCGACCTGGGCGGCTGCGACCTGACCCTGGCCATCCATCAGGTACTCATGCCGGACCTCGACACCACCCCCGTCCCGCATCCGCACCTGGTGGCCATGGTCGAGCACGGCGACCTGGGCGCGAAGACCGGCCGCGGCTTCTACACCTGGGCCCCCGGCGACGCCGAGCGGCGACGCGCCGAGATCGCCCGGGGCCTGGCCGCGCGGAACCGGCTCGGCGACAGCGACGAGGAGAGCTCTTGAGCCCGCCCGGGTTCGATGTCGCCGTCATCGGCGCGGGCATCGTCGGTCTGACCGTGGCCCGCGAGGTCCGCGCCCGCCACCCCGCGCTGCGCCTGGTGGTGATCGACCAGGAGAAGGAAGTGGGCCTGCACCAGACCGGCCACAACTCGGGCGTCATCCACAGCGGCGTCTACTACACGCCGGGTTCTCTCAAAGCGCGGCTGTGCGTCGAGGGCTCCCGGCTGATGTACGCGTACTGCGACAGGCACGACGTGCCCTACGAACGCTGCGGCAAGCTGATCATCGCCCTCCACCCACGTGAGCTGCCCGGACTGGAGGAGCTGGAAGCCCGGGGCACGGCCAACGGGGTGCCGGGCCTGCGCCGGGTCGCGGCCGGGGAGATCCCGGACATCGAACCGGGCTGCCGGGGCATCGCCGCGCTGCACTGCCCGGGCACCGGCATCGTCGACTTCGGGCGGGTAGCCCGGTCGATCGAGGCCGGACTGAGCGAACGCGGCGTGGACTTCCGGCTCGGCCACCGCGTGCTTGGCCTGCGGCCGCGCACCGCCGCGACCGACGTGGTCACCACCGCGGGGGTGATCCCGGCCCGCTTCGTCATCGGCTGTGCCGAGCTGTGGTCCGACCGGCTCGCGGTGGCCGCCGGCGCACCGGACGATCCACGGATCGTGCCGTTCCGTGGGGCGTACCTCACCCTCCGGCCGAACGGCGAGCCGCTCGTGCGTGGCCTCGTCTATCCCGTGCCGGACCTCGAACTGCCCTTCCTCGGCGTCCATGTGACCAGGCACCACAGCGACTCGGTGATGCTCGGCCCGACCGCGATGCTGGTCTGCGCCCGCGACGGCTACCGCATGTCACGCCTCCGCCCGCGCGACGGCTGGGAGACCCTGACCTGGCCGGGGACCTGGCGCCTGGCCCGCCGCTTCTGGAAGACCGGCGCCCAGGAGATCCGCACGGCCCTGGTCCGCCGCAGCCTGCTGTCCGACGCCGCGCGATACGTCCCCGCCGTGGCGTCGGCCGACCTGGCCCCCGGCGGCCCGGCCGGAGTCCGTGCCCAGGCCCTCGGCCGCAACGGCGTCCTGATAGACGACTTCGTCATCTCCGAGACCCCCGGCGCCCTCCACGTACGCAACGCGCCCTCCCCCGCCGCGACGTCCTCCTTGGCCCTGGCCCGGGAGATCACGAACCGCCTGGCCGCCTCCCCGCAGTGGCCCTGGCCGGTCTAGGGTCTGTTCCAGGTTCAGATCACCTTTCGGTCAATGCCCGTCGGATGGCCGCGAGCGGTGGACGTTTCGGGTGACGCGTGGTGATCTGACCGATTCCGAAGGGGAGTTGACCGAGCTGCCCTTGTCGATGGGTGAGCGCGGGCCCAACCCTGACCTGCGCATGCACCTGAACGCGGTGCTGTGACGATTCCGCACCGGGAGCCCCTGGCGCGACGTACCCGAGCGCTACGGCTCCCGGTCAACCGTCTGCGGGTGCTTCCAGCGGTACGCGATCGGGGGCACCTTCGCGTCCGCTGATCGAGGAGGTGATCGCCAACGTCCTGCGGCGGCCGGTCGTACGACCCCGCAAAACTGCTTGTGCGGGCCGAGGCTCAGCTCGGCCCGCACAAGTGGGGATACGGTCTGTGCCCGAGTGGGGACTTGAACCGAAACCCCAACCGGTCGTATTGCGGGCTGACCTGGATCTTCAGCATGGAGTCGTACAGGCCGCCGATCCACTCTCCCTCGGGTCCCTAGGTATGGATCGGGAGGGGACCACATTGGACTTCCTGCTGGACCAGTCTGATCCACGGGGGTGGTCTGATGGCTATCAGGGAGTCCGTGGCCGCCAGCGCTGGCACGAGTACCTCCTTTGAGCGAGAGATCACTCTTCGCATAGTCACCATGATCATGGCGGCAGTGGTTGGGCTGACCTTCTTGTTTGGGTTCGGGAACGTGTGGACTTTGGCGCTGCGGCTGAGCGTGCCGCCGTGGGTGGCGCCGCTCGTGGCTCCGGCGGTGGATCTGTCCGTGTTGGGACTGCTGCTGGGCACTCGCTACCTGGCCCTGCACGGCGCGCGTCCGGAGCAGCTTCGCCCATCGCGTCAGCTGCTGGTTTTCTCCAGTGTGATGACCTTGGCGTTGAACGTGACGGATCCGCTGCTCGCGGGCCAGACAGGCAAGGCCGTATTTGATGCGGTTGGGCCGTTGCTGCTGATCGGGTGGGCCGAGGTCGGCCCCGGTCTGCTGCAGGCCATCAGCGGCGTCGAAGTTGGAGGGGGAGCAGCGTCAGTGACACCGGAAACCCAGCAATCTTACGCGGAAGACGCTGTGGTGAAGGTGAAGGAGGGCGACATTGGTGGCAACGATTCGCTCGTCCCGACTCAGCTTGACGATGATCGGGAGGTAGGGCGGTCCAGCGAGGACGATCTACTGCAGCGTGCCCGCGAGGAAGATGCGCGGCATTGGGAGATGTATCGGCGGCCGATCTCGGCGGAGACCTTGCGGAAGCGGCTACGGGTGGGGGCTGCCAGGTCCCGGATGCTCGTCGCCATGATCCGTTCGACCACCAGCGATCGAGGTCGGGAACGACGCCGCTGAGTCGACGTAGCCTGGGCTCATGCCCACGAGGTAAGTGAGCGTCCGTGGCTGGCTGACGCCTTGGGCCACGGTGCAGCGCCACTGGCGAGCATGCACGCCAGATCTACCGTCACCTCAACACCGCCGATAGCCCACCCGCCTCGACTTGCGCGGCATAGGAGAGTCTGTGCGGCCCACTGCGCCGCACACTCCATTGACCTGCCCGTATGCCTGCCACCGATGCCTTGCATCGCATCTTCCTGAGATTCGTGAGAATCGCCCTATGGGGCTTCCTCAGCCGCAAACCCGTCATTACGCTCTCGTTTCACCGATGCTTCAATGACGTGGCCGGAAGGGGAAATCCATGGGTCTCGGAGCGATCGACCTGAATCTTCTGGTGGCGCTGGAAGCACTGCTGGAGGAGAAGAACGTCACGCACGCCGGTGTCCGGCTCTCCACCAGTCAGTCCGCGATGAGCGGATCACTCGCCCGGCTGCGCCGCCACTTCAACGACGAGCTGCTCGTCCGCGTGGGCCGCGAGTACGAGCTGACCCCGCTCGCGGAGCGGCTGCTGCCCGTCGTGCAGGCCTCTCTGTACAAGGCGGAGGAGGCCCTGTCGCTGACCAGGCAGTTCGAGCCGGAACACAGCCGGCAGCGCTTCTCCGTGGTGATGTCGGACTACCTGATGACGGTGTTCGTGGAGCCTCTGCTGCGGGCCATCGCCGAGCAGGCACCCGACGTAAGCATCGACTTCCATCCCCTCGTCCCTGGTCAGCCGGAGACAGAGACGCATCTGCGCTGCCACGACCTGATGATGGTGCCGCTCGGCTACCAGCTGCCGGGCATCAGCGAGGCCGTGATGCACGACCGCTTCGTGTGCATCGTCGACCCCGACAACCCGCGGCTGAAGGACGGCCGGCTCACCCTGCACGACCTGGCCGAGATGCCGCACGCCGCGTCGGCCTTCGGCAAGAGCCTGACCCCCGCCGACCGCCAGCTGGAGACCCTCGGCATCACTCCACAGGTGCAGGTCAGCGCGCCGGGCTTCAGCGTGCTGCCGTTCCTGGTGGGCGGCACCGACCTGGTGGCGATGGTGCCGGAAAGGCTGGCCCGCAGGTACGAGGGGTTCGCGCGCTGTGTCGCGGTTCCGGCGCCGTTCCCCGACGTACCGCTGGTGGAGGCCATGTACTGGCACCACAACCGGCACTCCGACCCGGCACACCGCTGGCTGCGCGAGACGGTGCGGAAGGTGGGGGCTTCGCTGGACGAGCCGGCCGCGTCATCGGTGGCGGCCGCCGCGGCGGGTGTCAGTACGACGATTCCCGCCACGGATGCCAGCCGTGACGACCACGCGTTTTCGCCGCTGGCCACCGCTTCCTAGTGTGGTCGGGAGTGACCCTTCTGGACCGTCACCGGCCCCTCCCGCCTGAACGCGCTGGCCCTGGCGGCCGACGCCACGGTCCGGGCCGCGTCCCGTCGACCGTGAAGTTCACGGTCGACGGGACGCCCACCGCCATCGAGTCCGACACTCCTACCCGGGAGCCCTGACGCCACACCCGGCCGGGGAGCGTCCTACGACGGGGCGCTCACCCCCCGTTCACCGGCTTGTCGCCGACGTAGGCGTCCATGCCGATGAAGAAGGCGCAGAACCGCCAGCAGCCGTCCTGCTCCCGACGCAGACGCGCGTGGTAGATGACGCTGGCTCCCCAGCGAACGGTGTCGGCGGCCACAGACACCAGACCAAACGCGATCGCGGTGGCCATTCCTGCCGTCAGATCGAGTTCCTCGACAAGGACGTTGCCCATCAAGTGCCGCCGCTGGTCGCCCTGTTCGGCGACGACCTCGGACAGCCGCTCCCGTATCCCGGTCGGGCCGTCGATGCGCTCGAATGCCTCGACGGAACCCTCCGCCACCTCGAACACCGCGTCCTCGGTGAAACAACTGGCCAGCTGGTCGAACTGTGCCTCATCGTGGGCGACGGCGAACCGGTGGAAGGCGTCGGCGATCTGAGCCCGGGCGGACAGGGCCTCGGAACCGAAGTCGGCGGGCTCCAACGGCCGCATGGCGACGCGTCCCTGACGGTGAGCCCAGGCTTGGGGCGGTGATGACGGCACTGCATAACCTCCTGTGAACGAAGTGAGCAAAGCGGACGAGGTGATGGCGCGCACGGGGGTGGGATACTCGCTGACGGCCACCTGTGCGGCCTGCCGTGACGGCACAGACTCCCTTGCCCCATCATGCACAATCTGTCGACAGATCGACCCGCCAATGACGCACATCCACGCCCCCAGGTGCGCTAGTGTCGACACTGTCAGGACGAGTGTGCAGCTGGACCAGTCAAGGAGATCCTCCTCATGCCCCATCAGGACACCCATCTCGTCATGGAGCGCCTGCTGCGACTGCGGGATCGTCGTGAACCACTGGTCGCGCAGATCGCCGAGTGGGTCGGCGAGGGCATCATCGAGGGCAGGTTGCAGCCCGGGCAGGATCTCAACAGCGTCGACCTGTCCAACCGGTTCGAGACCAGCCGTACCCCTGTCCGCGAGGCGCTGATGCTCCTCGAACAGGAGGGGCTGGTGGAGATGAAGGCCCGCCGCAGGCCGCGCGTCGCCTCCCCCTCCCTCCAGGACATCCGGGACATCTACCAGGTCAGGCGCCAGCTCCTAGCCATGCTCGCCGGGCTGCTGGTCGAGCGGGCCACCGAGGACGAACTCGCCGAACTGCGCGGGCGTGTCGAGTCGATGCGCGCTCTCGCCGACGAGGAGGACGTGGACGCGTACTTCTGGAGCCATGTGCAGCTCCAGGAGCGGATGACCGAGATCGTCGGCAACGCCACGCTGAAGCAGATCCTCGACTCGCTCGCGTTGCGCACGCTCATGCTGCGCCATCTGAGCCTGACCCGTGCGGGCCGACTCGCCTACAGCGTCGACGACCAGGAACGCCTGATCCAGGCGTACGAGGAGCGGGACGGCGAGCTGGCCTCCGCGCTGATCGCCGGAGCCACCGTCCGGGCCCTGCGCGCGGTGGAGGAACAGTTGGAACAGGATGCCGCGCGCACCCGCACGCCCGGCCGCTCCAAGCGCGGGCGCACCGCCTGAGGACGGTGGACGGCGCCTACTTGGCGAGGACACCGCCGTCGACCGGAAAGTTGCCGCCCGTGACCCAGGCCGACTCGTCGGACAGCAGGTAGACGGCACACCAAGCGATGTCCTCGGGCCGGCCGAC
Source organism: Streptomyces sp. P5F9 (assembly GCF_057961495.1). Classification (NCBI taxonomy): domain Bacteria; kingdom Bacillati; phylum Actinomycetota; class Actinomycetes; order Kitasatosporales; family Streptomycetaceae; genus Streptomyces; species Streptomyces sp. P5F9. The sequence continues at coordinate 11,512 of NZ_JBXVPZ010000296.1, forward strand.
CCGCCCCAGCGGGATCCGGTCGAGGAGCGCCTTGCGGGCCGCGCCCTCGTGCGCGCCAGCCGACTCGGTGGCCGGAGTGCGCACCATTCCGGGCGAGATCGTGTTGGCCCGGATTCCCAACGGTCCCCCCTCCACGGCGAGTTGACGGGTCAATCCAAGTACGGCCGACTTGCCCGCGCAGTGCGCGACCATGCCGAAGGTCCCGCTGCCCCGGAAGGCGTTGACCGAGGCGAAGTTCACGATCGAGCCGCCCCCCGACGCCTCCATGTGCCGCCACACCGCCTGTACGGGCAGGAAGACGACGTCGACCTCGCCCCGCAGCGTAGGGCTCCACTGCTCGTCGAAGTCCATGTCGGCGGCGGTCGCCATGTGCGGGGCGATGGCGCCGGCGGTCACCAGGGCGTCGATCCGCCCGTGCCGCGCGTACGCCTGGTCGGCGAACCGCCGGGTGTCGGCGAGATCCGTCATGTCGAACGGCCCCAGCACGTCGAGGCTCAGGCCCCGGTCGGCAGCGAGCTTGCGGGTGCCTTCGGCCGCAGTCGCGTCGATGTCACAGCCGACGACAGCGGCGCCCTGTTCGGCGAAGAGCAGAGCACAGCCCTGGCCGATACCGGCGCCTGCGCCGGTGACGAGGACGACCTTGCCGGAGAGTCTGCCGGGGCCGGTCGGGGCG
>NZ_JBXVPZ010000297.1:0-12162 GCF_057961495.1 Streptomyces sp. P5F9
CAGCGGATGCACGCCCCGGGCAGACACCCGCGCGTTCACGAACCTTGACCGGCTACACCACTTCGCGGGACACCATCTAGACCGAGCGCTCAAGCTGGTGACAGTGACCGCAACCGAGGGGTCCCACGCACTCCTCACCAGTCGGCCATCGAGGGCTGAGCTGGTCGAGAACGAGAGAGCGTGGCTAACGCCGGTGGGGGTACATCGAGACACACGCGCGCCCGACCGGTCTCCGCACCCGCCATCGTGGCTGACTGTCGTCGGCTGAGGCTCAGGCACTCCGGCTAGGACGCTTCGATCCCAAGGGACCCGTGCCATCCGCGTGCCAGATCGTGCGGGAAACTACGGGGAACTACGGGGATTGATCACGGGTGCGGCCAAGGCTCGAACTCCACTCCGCCGCAGGTCAGTCCAGCAACTGCCGTCGAGAAACCCCAGCTTCCCAAGCTCAGGGCTCAGTCCGACAGAATGCGGGGGTGTCCCTTGATGCCATTGACGCCGTGGACTGGTCGACGATACCCAACCCAACGTGGGACCAGTGCGACGAACCGGAACGGGTTGCTCACGCACTACGACTGCTGACGGTGTCCACCACGGCCAACGAGACGGGCGACGCCGCGTCTCTGCTTGCCGGTGGGGGATTCGTCTGCAGCCACGCTGCCATGGTGTTTCCGGCGGCCTACGCTGCCACCCCGATCCTGCTGGATCTCGTCGAGCATGGCCAGCGACCGCGCATCAAGGAGGCAGCCCTCGGGCTCCTGGCAGACGCACTGGGCTATTCCCCGACCGCCGGCCACAACCGGGTCGACACCCCCTACGACACCGACGTCCCGCTCTGCTGCGCCATCGCACGCCTCATCCGCGGCCGTCGCAGCGCTCTCCTCGCCCACGGGAATCGCGGTAAGCGACTCCTGGCAGAGGCAGAGCTTCACTGGCGGATGACCATCGAGGAGACAGAACTCCAGCCTGGCGGCACTCTGACCGCCCTCGCCATGCTCGAAGGCACACCCTTCGAAACACCGGGCGAGGCCGAGTTTCACAGCCCGCTTTCCGAACGACCTGCAGCCTCCGTGTGGATCGACGCACTGACGGCCGACGTCTCAGGCGCCGCGTGCTTCCAACTCGGCCGCATACAGTACGAGGCCCTCCCGGGTTCGGTCCTCTACCCAGCTGAGTGCGGCCGACGCGAGCACTGACCTCGTTGCCATGTCTCAGCGGTCGCACCACAACCGCACCAGGTCGAGCGGGGAACCACGGTGTAGGCGGCCTGGGCCAGCGATGCCTCACCGTGACCGTTCGCTCAGATCAGCGGCCGAACCTCCCACAGATGCTCGCAGCTTCCCAATCTCAGAGCGTGCACTGCTGTATGGACGATCTCGACAACCCGAACAGCGTCACCGAGGATCACGATGTGACCGACGACGACCTGATCCTGGCTACCCGTGCACGCGTAGCCGGCCGGGAGCTGCCCGGTCCCGCGTCCGCCGAGGACGTCACCACGTTCGAGCGAATCGCGGGCCACCCGATGCCCGGACTGCTGAGGCGGATGTACCTCGAAGTCGCCAACGGCGGCTTCGGCCCGTCGAAAGTGCTGTCCCTCACCGACACGGGCAAGTGGTTCGGCGACCGCGCGGACATCGCCATGGCCTACGACGACTTCGCCGCCGACCCCGATCACCCACTCCCGCCGGGGATCGTGCCTCTCACGAACCGGGGCTGCGCCATATGGACGCTGATCGACTTCCGCACCGCAGACGGACAGATGTGGGACTGGGATCCCAACCTCTGCTGTCTCCAGCACGCCCTTGCCCCGCTGGAACAGTCACTGACCCAGTGGCTCACCAATTGGCTGCACGGCGTGATGCCCGATGGACCCTACCCACACCGCGAACTGTCCAGCCGGGAGTGCCCCCCACTGATGACGGCCGGGACGAGTAAGCCGTCTCACTTTCCGTCTCATTCAGCACCCTTCACGGCCGTTCAGGCGAGACCCGCAGTCGTCTCCACAGCGGCCGCTAACCGCCCATGAACCCAGGTGAACTCCCCCGAACACACCCCCGCTCTCCACCACCACAGTTGGAAAGCGTGTTGGGGGCAACCCCTCACGAGTTCGAATCTCGTATCCTCCGCCAGTGCTCTCACCGGGCAACCAGCGGACGGCCGACAGCGACCCGCCCTACATCGCGTACTTCGACGAAGTGGAGCTTGCAGCCGAGATAGGCCACTGCTTCCGCGACCTAGGGCGCTCCGTCGAAGCTGCGCAGCGGGGTGGGGGCTCCATCTTCGGCGACGGTCTCAACAACCGAAGCGACTTCTTCGCGACGATGGTTCAGGCTGAGGCATACATCAATCAAGGGGATATCGGCCGCGGGTTCGATACCGCACTGAGCGCACTTCGACTCGGCGAGGGTTTGAAGTCTGCGCGGTGCATTCAGTACGTGCGAGAATTCCAGAGACGCGTCACGCCCGCGATGAAGCAGGCTGCGGAATTCAGCGGTTTTGCAGAGCGAGCCCGCAGATCCTTCCTCTGGCAGCAAGCAATTTCGCCCTGATATTGCAAAATCAGGAAGCAGGAGTGGACGCGGGGCTTCTCTTGTCGCTGAAGATTCTCGCTATCAGCGTGCCCATACAGGATTAGCTTTGACTCGGCTCGGCATACTCCACGTACAGCGGTGTAGCAATGACACACGAAGCCTGGCGGCGCCTGCTTTCTTCAGGTGCGAGCGGAGGGGCACCCCTCAGGTAAACGTCGGACGCCCGTTCCATTGAGCTCAAGTATGCCGTAACACGAGCATACCCAATCATCGTTGCCACTGTTTCCCGGCGAGACGCTTTATCAAGAACGTCGAGTAGTTGCGATACGGCCTCGCCAAGGAAATCAGCATCGGTGACACTTCTCGGACCTTGGGCCGGGACTTCAACCCCCTTTCGAGGGAGAGCTTCCCTTAATAGCTCTACGTTACTTACTACGCGTTCAAACGTGTCCCAATCGCTAGACGTAAATTGGCTTCCAACTATCTCCTGCTCCGGAGGCGGGTCGACCCGCAATAGGTGCTGCGACCTAACCAGGTGCCGAGATGAACCGTGCAGAACCAGCCGCACCTTTCCCCCCGTCGGGTAGTCTTCCGTCGCTTCCGGCAGGTCAACGAAGATAAGAGTCCCCTCAAGTGGCGCACCAAGCGCGAAATAATTCAGAGGGGCTTCGAACGCCACCCACGTCCCAGCTTTAAGATAGGTATCCGGCTCCGCGAACCAGCGCGCCGAACGAGCGATCCCTTTTTCAATTCCCCTAAGATGCGCCAACCGGAAGCGTCTATAATCCGGCGCACCAGCGAAAGTGACCCCTCCAAAGGGCGACGTAAGATTCACGTCTGGACGCCTCCAGAGCGTGCGAAGCTTGGGAACGAATTGCTGAAGTTTTCCGTCGGATAGATACACTAGTTCGCGCATATCCCCTCCTTTGGCGCCTTTAGCTAAAACTCTGCGTACTACTCAAGCTCTTCCCGCCTCGCCACAGCATTAATCGCCCGATCCGACAGGCCTAAAACGGCGCCCAGTCTCGGTGAGAGCCACCTGAGCGCAAGCTTTCCACTCGCTTCTCAACTTACGTGGCCGCGCGTGGCGGCCTGTGGCGGCCACGTGCCGACGGCTGGGGCGCCCTGCGGCTGACCACCACCGACCGCCGCACAGGCCGACCGAGCAGCGTCATCATCGGGTATTTTCGAGGACGGGCCGAACCTGGTCTCGCTCGCGATGAACGGCTGAGGTGAGGGAGAGCCGCCTGGTCGCTCAACCTGCAGGCGCACCCGGACGTGACCGTCGATCTGGTCGACGGGCAACGGCTGGTTCACGGTCACGCCGCACTGGGGGACGAGCGGTCGCGGCTGTGGGCCCGGTGGCGCGAGATCGACAAGAACCTCGACGCCTACGCGGCACGCCGCCCAAACGACACTGCAGTGGTGGTTCTGGAGCCCCGAGCCAGTGCGCCGAACCCTTCGCAGGCCAACTGATCGGCCGACGCCCCATCATTCAACCGGCGCCTCAGGTGAAACGGCGTCCACCGCTCTGTGCCCAGCAGCGCTTGCCTGCGAGCAGGTCCTGTTCACAGCGCACCACAACCGCACCAGATCCAGCGGGGAACAACGGGGAACCAGGGTGAAAGCAACCAAGCCCGGCGAGGCCACTGTTCGACCGTTCGCCCAGGTCACCGCCCGCACCAGCCTCAAATGCCCGCAGCTTCCCAAGCTGAGAGTGCGAGTTCGATTCTCGTCACCCGCTCCAGAATTTGCCCCCAGGCCAGCGGCCTGGGGGTTGTTTGTTGCCTGGTCCAATTCGGGGGCGGCGTGCCCTCTGTGTGCCCTAAGTCGAGGCCAAGCACCCCTTCCGGGGTTTTTGCGGTGCGATTCAGGAGGCACGACATAGCGCGCCTCAAATGGTGAGACCTATTTTAGGTGACCTGGGTCACAGATAGAGCAAATGGACATCAAGTCGCATATGCAAACTGCCACCTGCGACCCAAGACATCCTCGAACGCTCGGTGATGACCGAGGTGGAGACAGTTGGAGATCCCGATGACCAGAGGGGCCAGGCGGCGAAAGCCGTCCAGGAGCGGCTCGTCGACATGCCAGCGGTCCGGGACGTGACGAACGTCGGTCCACGATCGCGAGGCGTACCAGGATGATCGTCACGAGAACGGCGTCGGACGGGAGTCCTTGCAGTTGAACCTGCGGGGTCGCCTGGCAAAGGGAGCTTCAGACCCACGATGCCTGCGGGACAGCTCCAACCTCTCGGCTGACGTCCTGACCACAGACGTGTTGCGTACACAGTTCTGCTCCGGCAACCGAAAGGCTGCCGAAGCAGATCTCGACCTGTGCGGACCGGTCTTCGGAGCCGTTCGGTCAGCGGCCCGTGAGCCAGTCCACCAAGTCGTAGACGGCACGGCAGTAGGGGTCGTGGACGTCCTTCCGTAGGCGTTCCAACTCTCCCAACAGAAGGACCGGCAGCGCGGCGTGCGCTGCCGTCACGCCGACGACGACGGAGCCGTCCTCGTCTCGCAGAGGAAGGTCGACACCAAACGGCGGCGCATCCTCCGACTCGGGCGTGTCCATGTACAGACGGCACGTCGCCTCATCGAGAAGGAGGAACCCTCGCAGCCGTAGTTCTGCGGGCTCGTCCGGTTCCGGGGGAACGGCGAAGGCCGCGGCTGCGACGTGCAGCGCGTCCGTCAGGTGGAAGCGTGGCTGCGCCATGAAGGTGTGGACGGCGGTGGACCCGTCGAGCACGGGAATCCCGAAGGCATCACGCGGCGCCTGCTCGACCTCGCGTTCGGAGCAGTCGGCCAGTGCGCCGCGAAGGGCAGCCGCGAGGTCCCCCGAGGGGATGTTCCCGCCGTGCATGTCCGTGAGCGGCAGATCGAAGGCGACCGAGCTGTCCAGCCGTTGCCCGTCCCATACGACGACGCGGCCGACATCGCCTCGTTGAGGGGACGTCACCACCCCGCGGACGAGCCGGACCTCCGGTCCGAGGGCGAACGCCGTGGCGCGGCCGAGCATTTCGTGCGCCAACTGCGCCTGCAGACCGGAGAGGGCCGTCTCGTCCCACGTCATCGAATGCTCCGTCATACCCGGTTCAACGCGTCGGGGCACTTGTTGGCACCCTCGCAATAGGCCGTGATCACGCCGATCTTGTCATCCGTGTCGGCGAGCTTGTACTTGTGGTCCTTGGTCTCCCAGTGGTACTGCGCGATGACCTTGACCCGGGCGAGAATGATCCCGAGGGTGTCGTAGAGCACAGCGCCGTACACCTTGCGGGTCTTCGTGCTCCCGTGTTCGGGATGCTCGTTCACCGCCGCCTTGATGACCTTTTCGTCGTGGATGTTGTGCGGTCCGGAGAAGTGGACCCAGCCGAAGTCCCTGTTGCCCTGCCGGGTCGGGATATAGCGGCCGTCCTTGTCATGGGCCACGAACTTCACCATGCTCCAGTGACTGGTCGCGGCGTCATCGACTGTCGCAGCGCCGGCCGCCACGTCCGCGGAGTCCGCCTGGGAGACGGACTTGTCCGTGTCATCGGCCACGGCGGAATCCGCCACGGAATCGGATTGGGCGACAGCTTCGTAAGTGAGCCCGCGCTGAGCGGCCTTGGCCACTCCGAAGGTCTGGACGTACTGCTCGTCGGAGGCGAGGAAAAGCTGACCCCCGTCTGCGCTCGCTGTCGTCAAGTCGTCAACAGCGCTGGTTTCCACAGTGGTTGATGACTGATCGGTGACGCCGGACGTGTCGGCGTACGCGGGAGACGCTCCCAGCGTCACGGATCCGAGCAGCACAAAAGAAGCCACTTTGGCTTTCACGCGTTCCCCCGTGTTCTGTGTTCCGTTACGAGGCACCCAGGTGCCGGCGCGATGCCGTGGTCAGCGGCACAGTGCCGGATCAACGTATCTGTTGAGGATCAAAGGGTCCACGCAATTGGGCCATCTTTGATCATCAGCGATTCGATCACGCGAATCCGGGCCCCGGTCCTGCCGAGCATGACCGACCCGGCTATCCGTTATTCAAGTGAGTCGACGCCCAGGCCAAGGGCAACGGCGTCGTCGAGGGTGGCCCGAGTGGGCGGGATGTGAGCCTTTGCCCGGTTCGTCGTTGAGTTTGGATGAGGCGCGGTGATCAGTGGTTCGGGGGTCGATACCAGGTGCCGGGCGATGGGACTCAGCGGGCGGGAGCCGGCTAGGACGACGGCCGCCACTCCCGCCTGATCAGCCCGTAGACCCACGAGTCAGAGACCTCGCCGTTGACAACACAGTCTTCCCGCAACGTCCCCTCACGCACGAAGCCGAGCTTCTCCAGCACGCGGGCAGAAGCCACGTTGCGCGTATCGGCCTCAGCCTGGACGCGATTCAGGTCCAGCGTGTCGAATGCCCACCGCAGCAAAGCGCGCGCGGCCTCGGTCGCATAACCGTGGCCCCACGCTGCATCGTCGAAGCAGTAGCCCAGCGACGCACTGCGGAAGCCCGGATTCCACCGGTTCAGGGTGCACCAGCCGATGAACGCCCCGTCGGAGACACGATCCACGGCCAGCCGCGCCCCGGTGCCTTCCTTTTCCATCTCTCGGCAACGGGCGATGAACTTCTCGGCGCGCGCACGTTCGGTCCATGGTGGATCGTCCCAGTAGCGCAGCACGTAGGCGTTGCTCTGCAGCGCGAACAGGTCGTTCGCGTCCGCGTCTTCGAAGGCACGCAGTCGCAGGCGAGCAGTGTGCAACGAGGGGGCGGGCAGCGGCGTACTCAATGTTCCATCCCGTGATCGGTGGCCGATCAATCAGACATCCGATACGGCTCACTCGCAACGGGTTTCCTCGGCGGGTGGGCAGAACGACGTGAGGGGGCCGGTGGTGGGTTGCCGGGCGGTTACGGTCGCGGCCTGGTGAACAGTCCCGGCTCGGTCTCATCGAGGATTCCGCGCCCGGTCAGGCGCTTCAGTTTGATGCGGACGTTGTTGATGTTGTTCGGCACGAGGTCCAGGTCCATCGCCTCGCACACATTCCTCGCCCGTAGCGGAGCGTCGGCTTCGTCGACGAACTCCACAACATCTCACTCGCCAGTCGCCACGGCGCCCAGGTGATACTCCGTGATCTCCAGGATCGCCTCATTCGCCCAGCGATGGCGCCATCGCTCAACTGCGGGAGCTGAGGCGGCAGATGACCAGCGTTGATCTGCTCAGCACCACCCCACGCGTCCGCGAACTCAACCTCGGACCGTGACCGATGCGGTGGTGGCCGATCCGGCGCTCCAGCCGTAGCGGTGAGCGGTCACCGTCGCGGTGATCTTATGACCCTTGTCGCCCTTCACCTCGACGTAGGTCGACTTGGTGGCACCAGTGATGACCTTGCCGTCGCGCTTCCAGGAGTACGAGTACGAGGTCGCCGTCGGCGACCAGGTGCCGTGTGCGACCGTCAGCCGGTAACCGACCTTGGCGGTGCCGCTGAGCAAGGGCGCCTTGGTGGCCTTCGCCGCAGGCCCGACGGCGACCATGACGGAGGGGGACGTGGAGTCGGCCGAACCCGCGCCGTTGCCGACCGTGACCTTGCACGCGATCTTGTGGGTGTAGTCGTCCGAGGTCAACGTGCGGGTCGTGCCGGTGGCGCCGGAGATGGTCCGGCCGTCACGCAACCATGACCACACGCCGGTCGCGTTGTAGCCGGACCAGGCCGCGGAACACGTCACCTTGGAACCAGTACGGGCAGTCCCGGTCACCGTGGCCGTCTTGGTGATGGCCGGCTTGGTCAGCAGGGTCTGCGAACGGCTCCACACCTGGGAGGTGTAGCGGTCGGCGGACCCGGGGACGTAGACAGCCGTCCGCCCGAGCACTGAGGCCCGGCCGTCCGGTCCGGCCGCTACCTCGGCCGTCAGGGCGTCCATGTCGGGGACGTCGGCGACCGGCGTGGCGTTGAGTGCGGCGGCCTTGCTCCATGTGCCGCCGGCACGGACGGCCCACTCCAGGTAGTGGTCGTCGCCGTTGTCGATGCCGGGTGTCTGCGGCCATACGACTTGTACGGTCCCGTCCGCACCGATAGACGCGTCCACCTGCCAGTCGACGTAGCCGGTGGACAGCGTCTTCGGCGCGGACCAGGTGCCCGTGCTCGCGCTACGGGTGACGGCCTGCACGATCGGCATGCCGGCGCTGCCGGTCCAGCCTGCCCACACATAGGTGACATCCCCGTTCGGTGCCATGAGCGGACCACTGTCGTCGTTGTCCTGAACGACCGGCACGGCGGTCTGGACGGCACCCCAACTGCCCGTCGGGGAGGGCCTGTTGATGGACTTCAGCGTCTCGACCCCGTTCGTGGCGCTCTGCCACAGCACGGTGGTGGCGCCCTTCGCGGACATCGACACCTGCACGTCGGTGGAATTGGCGTCCGCGCCGGTCAGGGCCGCCGGGCTGCTCCAGTCTCCGCCGGGAGTGGCCCGGGTCATGATGGAATCGACATTGGAGTCGGTGGTCCTGTCCCAGGCGTCCCAGACCGTCGTGGCCGCGCCGCCGGGAGCCACCGCAAGGGAGAACTGCTCGATGTAGCCCTTGGAGAAGGAGCCCAGACGGTGAGGCGCCGACCAGGCCCTCGCGCCGGGGGCGAGCGTGGCGGTCATCGCCTCGTAGCTCATGTCCGCGTCGCCCTGGACCCATACGGCGGTGACGGTGCCGTCCGCCGCCGCGGCCAACTGGGGCATCGACAGGTCCAGTCCGGCGTAGGCCGTGAGCGTCACCGGATCCGACCACCGGCCCGCCGCCGGGTCCCACCCGGCCGAGACGGCGGCCAGCGAACCGTCGGTGTAGCTGCCGGTCGTCCAGGCCGCCTCGGCTTGGCCGTCGGCGGTCACCGTCAGCACGACCGGGGCGGTGGCGTTGGCACTGGTGAACAGAGTGTGGGGAGCAGCCCACGTGTCACTGCCCGCGGGCCTGACGACGGCCTGGATGTCCCAAGTCGTGGCGCCGGCCGCCTTGTTGCGCCACAGGGCGAACGCCGCACCGTCCCCGGCCACCTGAACGTCGATCAGGCTTTGCTGACCGTCAGCACCGGTCAGGCCGACCGCGGGAGCCCATGGACCGGCCGCCGCCGGATATCCGGCGGCGGTGGCGGGCAGGGCCGTGCTCACCGCGAGGACGGCCGCCGTTACCGCCGCGCACGCGGCAGCGGTGGCGCGCGATCTCCGTATGAGTGCCACTACGGCTCCTGTCTCGGACGGGCGCGCTCCTCGCGCCCGACAATGCGTCTTAACCTCTGCGTGGGGACCGTGATCCGGCAGAACAACGTCCGGTCAATGTCTGGCGCCGGAATCCTGGGCGACCGCCTTCGCCATATCCCTCCGACAGTGCCCCCGTTGTCGAACGCGTTGACGAGAGTACCCAGCGAAGTTCCCCATTTCCGGCTCCCGACCGTCTCGGAATGATCAAATCTCACCCGTCCCTCGGGGACGAACGGCGGGTCTGGGCGAATCATGACGCTCGGAAACCTGGTCGACCCTGCTGGAGGTGCACATGGTGAACGCCGACCTGATACGAGACCTCGGCAGGCCGGACCGGTACGAGGCGGCGGCAGACGCGTTGGTCACGCTCGGCGCCGGCGGGGTGGAGGAGTTGGTGCGGGAGGTGATGGACGCGGAGTCCCCGGTGGACTGGTGGCCGATCAGCGCCGTGCTCGGGCGGATCGGGGACGCGGGGTTCGACGGTCTGCTCCAGGGGCTCGTCTCCGCGTCCACCGAGGAGTCCCGCAAGCGAGCCGGTCTCGCGTTCTCCCAGCTCGGCGCGGCCGTCCTGGACCGTTACACCGCGGCCCTCGCCCACCCCGTGCCGCTCGTGCGGCGTCACGCCGTCCGTGGGATCGCGCGCTGCGGGGAGGCAGGCCGGGTCGCCCCCTGCTGCTGCCGCTGCTCGGGCGACCCGGACCAGGAAGTCGCCCGGCAGGCCCAGGGCACCCTGATCCGCACCGGCGAGCACGTGATTCCGCTGCTCCGGCGCATCCGGGAACGGGGGCCGGGCCGGCAGCGGGCGCGGGCGTTGACCGTACTCGCCGAACTCGGTGGCGAACCGGCTCTGTCACGCGCCGACACGGCCGCGATCGAGCGGCTCATCCGCATCAAGCTCCCGGACGATCGACCCGAACCGCTGTGGGCCTGCTGGAACTTCTGGATGGCCGTCCCCGGCGGAGACCAGGCCGGGATCATGCGCACCCTCGGCCTGACCGACCCGCGATCCGTGACCTTCGCGCTCGGCAACAGCATCGTCGACGGCGACGGCCACGGCTGCGACACGGACGAATACACCGGCTACGAACGGGTCTTCGTCACCCCGGAGCTCGACGGCTGGACCCTCGTCCTCGGCGCCTGGTGCGACCCGCACGGCCTGGAGCGCCGCGAGGAAGTGCTGCGCCTGTGCACCGAGCTCGGTGCCCGCTACGGCCGGGCCCAGGCGTACTACTACGGCGGCCGGGGCGACGGCTCCGCCTGGCTCGTCGCCGAGCACAGCACGGTGATCCGGCGGTACGGCGAAACCGGCGAGGCCGAGGACGAGGGGCTGACCCTCGGCGAACCGCTGCCGTACGAACGAACACGCCGTACGGAACTGGGCCTGCACCCCGACTGGGACGCCGCGCAGGAGAGCGAGGACGACGAGGACGAGTGGCGCTGGACCGCTCACGACCTCGCCCCCGGACGTCGCCCGTTCCCTGGGTGCCGTAAACCCGCTCGACCTCACCGCGGACACACCGTCACGCGGCACCGCCGTCATCGCCATGACTCCGTACGGCGTCGCCCACGGCGTACCGGCGGGCGCCTACCGCATCTGAGTCACGACTACCCTCGCTGTGCTCCCGCAACGGCGTCCTTCCGACCGGTGCTCGCTTCCCGTGCTCAGCCGCTCGCCGATCACCCCAAAGGGGTCTCCACTTCTCGGAGGCGACGGCATGCCCATAGCGTGCCCTTAAGACCGGTAAACCACGGTCGACAGCGGTACGAACCCGCACTCCTGAGCGGCACACCAGAACGCACAAACCCAGGTCAGAAGCCATCCAGCTCGCCAAGCGCCGTCGCTTCCCAAGCTGAGAGTGCGAGTTCGATTCTCGTCACCCGCTCCACGCCGAAGGCCCAGGTCGAAAGCCCCGGGCCTTCTTTGTTGTCTGGACGGATCAGAGAACTCGCACCGTTCGTACACTCTGGCGTGCGGCCGCAGCAGGATGTTCCGAAAGGCACCTCAGCTCGTTCAGAGTTGGCCAGCTGCAGACAGGACAAGCACGCAGAGGCCCATCGACGTGGCAAAAGCAGTGCCGCCGTAAAGGACTGCCTCAGCGCCTGCGGCTCCGGTGCTGGTCTTCAGGATCCCGGCGACAAGAGCCACCACGAGCGAGAACAGCGCTGCCACGAGGAGCCACAGGTACCTCGTTCCGGATCGTGACTCGGACGGCGGAGCATTCACAGAAGTCTTCCTTCGCGGACGGGCTGAAAGCAGAGGAGTGCGTCATTCGGGGACCAGGACACCGGTCAGCAGATGCGCGGCGAGTGTGCTGCGGTGGTGAGTCGCGGCCTGGATGAGTTCGCGGTGCGGATGGTGTCCCGCGAAGTGGTGTAGCCGGTCAAGGTTCGTGAACGCGCGGGTGTCTGCCCGGGGCGTGCATCCGCTG
>NZ_JBXVPZ010000298.1:0-12154 GCF_057961495.1 Streptomyces sp. P5F9
ATGAGTGAGATCGGGCTGCGGATGCTGGCGCGCGGGGACGAGGCCGTCGACGAGCTGAACTACCTCACCCGGACCAAGGGCGGCCAACAGCTGAAGTCGTCCACGATGGTGCTGCGGGACTCCACGGGCGCGGTGTTCGGCGCGCTCTGCGTCAACGTCGACGTGACCGTCGTACAGCAGGCGCAGGCACTGCTTGCCGGGATCGGCGGTGGTGCTGCGGCCCAGGCGCCGGCCACCACCACCTTCGGCAACGACATCGACTCCGTCGTCGAGGCCATCGTCGACGCCCATCAGCTGCGGCGAGGACGGACCTGGGTCCAACTCGACCGCGCGCAGCGGCTGGAGCTGTTCCGCAGTCTCGACGAGCACGGGGTGTTCGCCGTGCGCCGGGCCATCGAGCAGGTCGCCGCCCGGCTCGGTATCTCCCGGGCCTCCGCCTACAGCTACCTCGCCCAGGCGCGTGCCGCGACCGGCACCCCCGTCACTTCCGATCCCGCTTCCGATGGAGGAGCCGCGTGACCACCCCACCGCCCATCACCCTCGACGACGTCCTCGGCGCCGCCGCCCAGATCAAGGGCGTCGCGCACCGCACACCGGTACTGCGTTCGCGCACCCTCGACCAACTCGTCGGCGCCGAGGTGCACTTGAAGTGCGAGAACTTCCAGCGGATCGGCGCCTTCAAGTTCCGCGGCGCCTACAACGCGGCCTCCCGGCTGACGCCCGGGCAACTCGCGCGGGGCATCGCCGCCTACTCCTCCGGCAATCACGCCCAGGCCGTCGCCCTCGCCGCCCGGGAACTCGGCACCACCGCGGTGATCCTCATGCCCGAGGACGTCCCGGCCTCGAAGCGGGCCGCCACCGAGGGATACGGCGCCGAGGTCGTCACGTACGACCGTTACAGCGGCGACCGGGTCGCCATCGGCGAAGCCCTGGCCGCCGAGCGTGGACTCTCCCTCATTCCGCCCTACGAGCATCCGCACGTCATGGCGGGACAGGGCACGGCGGCACTCGAACTCGTCGAGGAAGTGGGGGAGTTGGACGCCGTACTGGTGCCCGTGGGCGGCGGCGGGCTGATCGCCGGGACGGCCACCGCCGTCAAGGGGCTGCATCCGCGCACCCGGGTGATCGGCGTCGAACCGGAGGCCGGGGACGACACCAAGCGGTCCCTGGAGGCGGGCCGACGCGTGTCCATCCCGGTGCCGCGCACCATCGCCGACGGCCAAGCAGCCGATACGCCGGGCGAGTTGACCTTCTCTGTGAACCAACGACTGGTCGACGAGATCGCGTTGGTCAGCGACGAGGAGATCAAGGACGCGATGCGCTTCGCCTTCGAGCGGCTGAAGATCGTCGTCGAACCCAGCGGTGCCACCCCACTGGCCGCGCTCCTCGCCGGGCGCGCGGGCCAACTCCCGAGCCGGGTGGGGATGATCGTCTCGGGTGGCAACATCGACAGCGAGCGGTTCGCCCTGTTGTGCGCGAGCGGCTCTTCATGACTCCGTCCCGCATCTGAGGGTTCCCCCGATTGGCGCTCTCGGGTGGACAGGAAGACGATGGAGGGGTGGGGCACGGCCCCCGCCGGAGCGCCGGTGCCGTTCAAGGATGCCGGGAGACGGAGACCGGCCCCGGCCGTGCTGTGCGCGGCCGGAATGGAGGCAGCCGTCATGCTGGAAGTGAAGACGGTCGACAAGCCGGACGAGCGGCGTGACTTCCCCAGCGGCCACCTCGAAGCCGTGCACCTCAGCGGACTCGACTTCGCCGTGGGTACCTTCGAACCGGGCTGGCGCTGGTCCGAGTCGGTGGCTCCGATCGCGGGCACCGAGAGTTGCCAGATCCATCACAACGGTTACGTGGTCCAAGGGCGCATGCATCTCCGTATGGACGACGGAGGCGAGGGTGAAGTCGGCCCTGGCGACGTCTTCGTCTGCCCGCCCGGGCACGACGCCTGGGTCGTCGGCGATGAACAGGTGATCGTGTACGACTTCGCCGGTGCCATGGCCACGGACTACGCGAAGGCCAAGTGACCGATCCGTACGCGCCCGGCGGCACCGCACCCGCCGGGCGCGTACGTCACGCCTCGTACCGGACGACCTGCCCCTCGGCGTACGCGACGGCCTCCGTATGCCCGAACAGACCCGGCAGCCCGCCCGTGTGCACGAACACGGTCCGCTCGCCCGGCCTGATGTCGCCGTCCTGGACGGCCGCGATCAGGCCGGCCATCGCGCGTCCCGTGTACGTCGGGTCAAGGACGAGCCCGGCGGTGCGGGCGGCGAGGGTAAGGGCCTCGGCGGTGGGTGCGGTGAGCGTGGCGTAGCCGCCGCCGATCTGGTCCCGTCGTACCCGTAGTCCCTCGGGTGAGGCCAGTCCCGCGAACTCGCTTACGGCGGGGGCCGGTTCGGGCAGTGCGCCCACGTCGACCCCGAGGACCGCCTCCGTACCGAGCGAGACCACCAGCCCCGCCATCGTGCCGCCCGAGCCGAGCGCGACGACGGCGGTACGGAGATCGGGGAGCTGTCGGCGCAACTCCTCGCCGCAGCGCACATAGCCGCGCGCCCCGAGCGCGCTGGACCCGCCGAACGGGATGAGTGCGGGGCCGGCGCCTGCCTTGCGCAGCTGCTCGCAGACCTCGGCCGCCGCCGCGTCCAGTCCCGCCTGGTCCACATCGCCCGCCCAGGCGATCCGCGCGCCGAACAGTCCGGCGAGGGCGAGGTTCCCCGAGCGCGACACACCCGGCGATCCGCGCAGCACCAGCACCACGTCCAGACCCAGCCGCGCTCCGGCGGCCGCGGTCAGACGGGCGTGATTGCTCTGCGGGGCGCCTGTGGTGACCAGGGTGTCCGCGCCCTCGGCGAGCGCCGCGCCGACGGTCCACTCCAGCTTGCGGATCTTGTTGCCGCCGCCTCCGAGGCCGGTGAGGTCGTCGCGCTTGATCCAGAGGTCGTCAGAGCCGAGCCCGATCGCGGTGGCGAGTCCCGGGGCCGGTTCGACGGGGGTGGGGAAGGTGGCCAGTTCCACGTGCGGGTCGCTGTGCGGGTCGCTCATGGCGTACATCATCGCGCGTTCCGGCGGCCGATCCGCCGGCGGGCTTGCTCATGGAAACCGATCGGTTTACTCTGGCCTGGATAAGGAAACGTATCGGTTTCCCTGTCTCTTCGTCTCAGCTCAGGAGATCCCCATGACGAACATCGAAGGTTCCGTCGTCCTCGTCACCGGCGGCAGCCGCGGCATCGGCCGGGCGCTGGTCGAGGCGCTGTACGAGCGCGGCGCGAAGAAGGTCTACGCCACCGCCCGTGACCCGAAGACCGTCACGCACCCGGACGCCGTGCCGCTGGCCCTGGAGGTCAGCGACCCCGCCTCCGTAGCGGCGGCGGCAGAGCGGGCGCAGGACGTCACGATCGTGATCAACAACGCCGGCGCGTCCGTGAACGCGAACTTCCTGGACTCGCCCGTCGAGGACGTCCGCCGCGAGTTCGAGACCAACTTCTACGGCCCCCTGCTCGTCACCCGCGCCTTCGTGCCGATCATCGAGCGCAACGGCGGCGGCCACATCCTCAACGTCCACTCGGTGCTGTCGTGGCTCGGTGTCCTCGGCTCCTACAGCGCCTCCAAGGCGGCCCTCTGGTCACAGACCAACTCCCTGCGCCTGGACCTGAAGCCCCGCGGGATCGACGTCACCGGACTGCATGTCGGCTACGTCGACACCGACATGGCCGCACACGTCGACGCGCCCAAGTCCACTCCCGAGAGCGTGGCCGCACAGGCCCTCGACGGCATCGAGTCCGGCGCCTTCGAGGTACTGGCCGACGACCTGACCCGCCAGGTCAAGGCCGGGCTCTCCGCCGAAGGCGGCGCCCTGTACCCGCAGTTGGCGGCCTAGCCCGACCGGGGGCCTTCGGATTGACCGTCAGATCGGCAGCAACCGGCCGACCAGCGCGCTGACTTGCTGCGCGTTCCGGCACTCGTGCATCTCGACCAGCTCCGCGTACTCGGGTGCGGCCGAGTCGCCGGTGCCCCACTGCGCGCGCTGCTCGGGGTTCAACCAGTAGACACGGCGGGCCCGTTGGGTGATCTGCCGGACGGCCGGGAGGTTCGGGTCGCTCATGTTGGTGCGGGCGTCACCGAGCACGAACACGGTCGTACGCGGGCCGACCGCGTCGCCGTACCGCTCCGCGAACTCGCCCAGGGCGACGCCGTAGTCGCTGCTTCCGTGCCAGCCGGTGAGGGTGGCCTCGTCGCGGATGCGGGTGCCGAGGCCCTCGGGGTCGGCCGTGCCGTGCACGAGCAGCGGCGTCACCTCGTCGAGGCGGTTGACGAAGGCGAACACGCGCACCTTGCTGAACTGGTCGTGCAGCGCCTGCACCAGCAGCATCGTGAAGTCGGAGAAGCCCGACACCGAGCCCGACACATCGCACAGCAGCACCAGTTCGGGCCGGACCGGCCGGCGCCGGCGCAGTACCGGCCGCATCGGCACCCCGCCCGTGGACAGCGAGCCGCGCAAGGTGCGGCGGAGGTCGATCGTGCCCCGGGAGGCGCGGCGGCGGCGCGCGGCGAGACGGGTGGCCAGCTTCCGGGCCAGCGGCTGAACCGCCCTGCGCAGTTCGGCCAGTTGGGCCCGTCCGGCGAACAGGAAGTCGACGCGGTCGGCCGTCGGCGCGATCGCGCGCCGGGCGATCTCATCGCGGCCGCGCCGCTCGGCGACCCGGCGCCGCGCCTCCACGGCGACCTGCCGCCGGAACCCCTCGATACGCTGCCGGATCTCGTCGTCGAGCAGCCGGTCGGTGAACCCGGACTGCCCACCCTCCGCCCGGATGCTCGTGCGCACCCGGGCCAGCAGCGTCTGCGGTCGCAGCCACTCCAGGGTCTGGTGCGACGACCAACCGTCCGACGTGGGGGAGTTGCCGTATCCGCCGAAGCCGTCGACGGCCTCCGCCGCCAACTGCCCCATCAGCGCTCGGTCGTTGGCAGCCAGCGCTGCCGCGAGCCGGTCGCGGAGGTCCTCGCGGTTGGTGGGCTCGCCCTGCGGTGCTCCGACGCCGCGCGGGAAGTAGAGGTCGAAGACCGGGTCGAACACCGGGCGTTGGGCCGTCCCGTGCAGCAGCGTCGCGGCCAGTCCCTCGCGCAGCAGCTCACGGTCCGTGAAGCCGAGCGCCTCCATGGCCATCGCCGCGTCCACGGTCTCGCCGGTGCCGATGCGCAGACCGTGTGCGCGCAGCGCCCCGACGAGGCCCGTCAGCCGCTCGGTGACACCGGCGGCGGTCACACCGCGTCCAGGTCGAGCTTCGCCGCCGCCCTCAGGATGTCGTCCTGGTGCTTGAGGAGTACGCCCAGAGTGTCCCGTACGACCGTCTCGTCGAGGGTGTCGGCGCCGAGCGCCAGGAGGGTGCGGGCCCAGTCGATGGTCTCGGCCACGGACGGCACCTTCCGCAGCTCCATCTCGCGCAGCGCGCCGACCACCCGGACCACCGACTCGGCCAGCGCCGCACCGAGGCCCGGCACCTTCAGCCGTACGATCCGACGCTCCAACTCCTCGTCGGGGAAGCCGATATGGAGGAACAGGCAGCGGCGGCGCAGGGCCTCGGAGAGTTCGCGGCTCGCGTTCGAGGTGAGGACCACGAAGGGGCGGCGGGAAGCGGTGATCGTGCCCAGCTCCGGGACGGTGACCTGGAAGTCGCTGAGCACCTCCAGCAGCAGACCCTCCACCTCGACGTCCGCCTTGTCGGTCTCGTCGATCAGCAGGACCTTCGGGTCGTCGCCGCGGATCGCCGTGAGCAGCGGGCGGGGGAGCAGGAACTCCTCGCTGAAGATGTCGGTGCGGGTCTCGTCCCAGCTCTCGTCGCGGCCCGCGCTGATGCGCAGCAGCTGCTTGGCGTGGTTCCACTCGTACAGCGCCCGGGACTCGTCGACGCCCTCGTAGCACTGGAGGCGGACCAGCTTGGCGCCGGCGACCTCGGCGACGGCCTTGGCGAGTTCGGTCTTGCCGACGCCGGCCGGGCCCTCGACGAGGAGCGGCTTGCCCAGGCGGTCGGCGAGGAAGACCGTCGTGGCGACCGCGGGTGACGCCAGGTAGCCGGTCTCGGCGAGGCGTGCGGCGACTTCGTCGACGGAACGGAACACGGGGCCTCCGGCGGATCGCGAGTGGTGCGTCGGTGCGCAGCCAACATATCTAAGCGCTTGTTCAGCTTCACTGTCACCCGGGACCAGGCGCCTGCGCAAGCTTGTATACCGATCGGTTTCCTGTTCCTTTCGGTGCGGTAACCTCGGAGTCTGGCCACGGCAGGGCATGGCCGAACCCGGCGGATTTGGTGCGGCCTGCGTAGACGCGAGGAGGGGGCAGCCGCCGTAGCGACTGCCCCAACCGAACCGGCCGAACCCGGCCCAGTGCGGCCCGACCGGATCCAACCGGAACGTCCGTCGTATTCACGCGGCCAGTGCCACCGCCTCCACCGCTGGTGTGCGGAGCACGCGCCGGGCCGTCAGCAGACTTGTGCCCAGCGTTACCGTCGCCGCCACCGCTGCGACCGTCAGCCAGATTCCGAGTCCCTGGTGCGGAAGTACGGAGTGGGTGCGGACCATGGTGAACGGGATGATGCCCGCCAGTGCGGCCGCCGTGCCGGTCAGGATGCCGGTGATCGCGAGGATCGCCGTCTCCGTGCCGACCGTGCGCAGCACCTGCCCCGGAGTCGCGCCCGCCAGGCGCTGGCCGCCGAACTCGCGGGCGCGGTAAGTCGTCGCCGCGTAGAGGGAGTTGACCAGCATCACGCAGACGAAGACCACGATGATGCCGACGACTGTGAAGTTGAGGGTCTCCAGGTTCTTCGCGTCCACCGACTTCGTCAGGCCCGAGGCCCGCACGGCGTCGCTCTCCACCGCCTGCATGTACAGCGTCGCCGTGGACACCGCCGTGAACAGGATCAGCGACATCAGGATCCCGGCGAGCTGATCGGCCCGCTCACGCAGGTTGCGGACCGCCAACCACCCGCTCGCGCCCGTCAGTTGGAGCCGGTCGAGCAGGGCCTTCAGCAGACGTGGTGCCAGCAGGGCGAGGCCGACCGACAGCAGGATCGCGCCGTACGCCGGGGCCGCCATCAACGCCGCGTCCGTGGCGGAGAAGGCGAAGGTCGACGTCACCGACACCACACCCGCGACCAGCGCGGCGTAGGCGAGGAACGTCCGTGCCCGGCCCTGCCGCCGCTGCCCGCGCGTCGCCCGCCGTACGGCCAGGAACGCGGCGCCCGCGGCGGCCAACAGCGTGATTCCCAGGCCCGATTGGAGGGCGAAGGGGCCGAAGGTGTAGTCGACGGAGCGAGCTACCTGACCGCTGTCCTTGAATGCTCCGAGCAGGGCCCGTCCGCCGAGCATCGCGGGACCGACGGCGAGGATCGCACCCAGCAGCGCGACGGCCACCGCCTCACCCACGACCATCCGCTTGAGCTGCGCCGGGGTCGCCCCCGAGCAGCGGAGGGTCTCCAACTCCCTCGACCGTTGACGGACGTTGACGGTCAGTGTCGACGCGACGGCGAAGAACACCAGCAGGGTGCCGTAGCCCCCGACGACACTCGCCGACGTGGACAGAGTGTCGGCGCTGACCGAGTCGATGCCGTGCCGATTCGCCGTGTCCTGAAGGGAGTTGAACGTCATGATGATCGCCGCGCCCAGGAACGCGGCCAGCAGAGTCGCCAGGAACCGCCCCGGCCGCTGCCGGATCGAGCGCATCGCCAGTACGAACATCGCTCACACCCCCGCCGTCACGTCGTCGCCCAGGTGCGCGAGCCGCTCGGCGACCGCGTCGACGGTCGGCGCGTGCATCCGTCCGGCCAGCCGGCCGTCCGCGAGGAACACCACCGAGTCGGCGTACGAGGCCGCGACCGGGTCGTGCGTCACCATCACCACGGTCCGGCCGTGCACCCGCACCGCCTCCTGCAACAGCAGCAGCACCCCCCGCGCGCTGCGCGTGTCCAGAGCGCCGGTCGGCTCGTCCGCGAAGATCACCCGGGGTTCGGTGATCATCGCGCGGGCGATGGCGACCCGCTGCCGCTGACCGCCGGACAACTGGTCGGGCCGGTGACCGAGCCGGTCGCCGAGACCGACCGAGGCCAGCACCTCCTGTGCCCGCCGCCGGTCGACACGCCGCCCCGCGAGCTTCAGGGGCAGCACGGTGTTCTGCGCGACGGTGAGCGTGTCGAGGAGATTGTACTGCTGGAACACGAACCCGATCCGACTACGCCGGAACCGCGTCAGCTCCGCCTCGCTCCCGCCCGTCATCTCCGCGCCGTCGACCATCACGATCCCGCTGTCCGGCCGGTCGAGCCCCGCCGCGCACTGCAACAGCGTCGACTTCCCGGACCCCGAAGGACCCATCACCGCCGTGAACGTCCCGCGCTCCAGGCTCAGCGTGACCCCGTCCAGGGCGGTCACGGCACTGTCGTCACGGCCGTAGGTCCTGCTCACCTTGACCAGCCGCAGTGCCTCGGCGGCGGGTCCCTTGTCGTGCGTCCGTCGTGCGGTGCGAAACATCGCCATCACCCTCCGTGCGGCACGCCCTGTGCCTCACCAACGACGCTACGGAGAGAGCCGGTTGCGCACATTGGGCGCAGAACCCGTATCGCGGGGTGTACTCAGCGACACCCCCGAGGCCGGGTTCTCAGGGGATGCTGTGACAGGGCTGTGACCGGAGGTATGGCTTCCGCCACAGCGGTTCCGCCCCCGTCTTGATCGACTCTCCGGATGCCGAGAAGGATGCCGAGAGGCGTGTACGACACCGTGCTGGTCGCGGTGATGGGGCTCCTCGCCGGGGCCTTCATCTGGACGGTCGCGGACATGGCGTACGACGATCCCGCCGCCGGACTGTCGAAGCCGGGCCCGGTCTGTCCGCACGAGGGCATCCGCGTCACGGCCGGACCGGTGAACCCCGCGATGGGCCTGCGCGCCATGGACCTCACCCTGGAGAACTGCGGCACCCGCGCCTACCGCGTCGAGGGCTACCCCGAGATCCGGCTGCTCGACCGCGACCAGCAGCACGTCGCCGGCGTGTCGGTGACCCACGGCAGCGGCGGTATCGCCGCGGTGACCGGATTCGACGCCCCGTCGGACGCGGTGACGCTGGCCCCCGGGGAGCGGGCCTCCGCCGGTCTGCTGTGGCGCGACACCAC
Source organism: Streptomyces sp. P5F9 (assembly GCF_057961495.1). Classification (NCBI taxonomy): domain Bacteria; kingdom Bacillati; phylum Actinomycetota; class Actinomycetes; order Kitasatosporales; family Streptomycetaceae; genus Streptomyces; species Streptomyces sp. P5F9. Next base: position 9,147 of record NZ_JBXVPZ010000298.1, read on the forward strand.
CACCGGCTTCGACACCGCGGCCTACCTGCCGTATCTGACGGTCGCGGCCCGGTCCGGGGCTCTGCCCGTCCTCCTGTCACCGGACGGCGGCTTCGACCTCGGGACGACGGGCAGGCTCGGCGTCGGACCGTGGCGTAGTGCCGGAGGCACCCGATGACGGACCGGAGCACCCCTGCCGACGGCTTCCCGCAGCGCGTTCTGCGCCGCGGGCGCGCACACCGACGAGCCGACGCCATCGCGTGCGGGCTGCTCGTCGGCCTGGACGTCCTCCTCGTCGCGGTGATCCTCCTGCTCGGCAGCGACGGCGTCTTCACCGCGGACTGGATGGGCTACGCAGGGGTCATGGACTCCACGGGCTCCTCCTACCAGTACCACTGCGTCGTCTTCCTCTGCCGGGTCGAGGCCGTGACCGTCGCCCTGGCGATCGCCTGCCGCCTCTGGACCACGGCCGCCACCCAACTCGCGGTGCTCACGTCCGCGGCGGCCTTCGTCGCCTCCCTCTCCACGTACTGGAACCCCTGACCGACCGCCCGTACGGGTCACCAGAACGCGCCACCCCCGGCCCCGCCCGATGCAATGGACCTGTGACCGCGCCCCCGGACGACTGCCTCGCCCGCAACGAGTGGATCTGCGGTGAATACCTGAGCACCCGCCGCCACATCCTCGTCGACGCGGTCGTCCAGCACCTCCAACTCACCGCGATCTCGGTGCTGATCGGCCTGGCGATCGCGCTTCCGCTCGCGGTGGCGGCCCGCCGCTGGGGCTGGGCCGCAGGACCGGTGCTCGGGGTGACGACGATCCTGTACACGATCCCGTCCCTGGCGATGTTCTCGCTGCTCCTGCCCGTCTACGGCCTCTCGGCCACCCTCGTCGTCGCCGGGCTCGTCCTCTACTCACTCACCCTGCTCGTCCGCAACATCCTCGCGGGCCTGCGCGCCGTACCCGAAGAGACCCGACGGGCCGCACGCGGCATGGGCTACGGCCCGATCCGCCTCCTTCTCACCGTGGAACTGCCCCTCGCGCTCCCCGCCGCGATGGCCGGCCTGCGCATCGCCACCGTCTCGGCGGTCTCGCTGGTGACGGTCGGTGCGATCGTCGGCTTCGGGGGGCTCGGCAACCTCATCTACGCGGGCATGAACACCTACTTCAAGGCACAGGTGCTCACCGCGTCCGTGCTGTGCGTGGTGATCGCGATCGTCGCCGACCTGCTCCTCCTGCTCGTGCAACGGCTGATCACCCCCTGGACGAGGGCGGTGCGCGGATGAACACCCTGACCGACGCCTGGCACTGGCTCACCGACTCCGCCCACTGGTCGGGCGACGACGGTATCTGGCACCGGCTCGCGCAGCACCTCGTCCTCACGGTCGTCTGCCTGGTCATCAGCTGCGTGATCGCGCTGCCGGTCGCCCTCGTCCTGGGCCACCTCGGAAAGGGCGGCGCGCTCGCCGTCAACATCTCCAACATCGGCCGCGCGGTCCCCACCTTCGCCGTCCTGGTCCTGCTGCTCCTGACCCCGATCGGCAAGTGGGGCGAGGGGCCCACGGTCGTCGCCCTGGTCCTGTTCGCCGTACCGCCGCTGCTCACCAACGCGTACGTCGGCATGCGCGAGGTCGACCGCGATGTGGTGCGGGCCGCGCGCGGCATGGGTATGACGGGCCGTCAGATGCTGTTCCGGGTCGAACTGCCGCTCTCGCTACCGCTGTTGATGAACGGCGTACGGATCGCTGCCGTCCAACTGGTCGCCACCGCCACGATCGCCGCGCTCGCGGGCGGCGGCGGACTCGGCCGCATCATCACCGCCGGCTTCAACCTCGCCAACACCGCACAGGTGGTGGCCGGGGCGGTGCTCGTCGCCGTGTTCGCACTGCTCGTCGAGGGTGTCTTCGAGGTCGCCGAACGACTGGTACCCCGGTGGGCGGGGAGAGCGCGATGAAGCGACTGCGCATGCGACGTACGGCCGTGGCCGGTCTTCTCCTCCTGGTCACCGGCTGCTCGACCGGGCCGTCCCTGGAGAACCAAGGTGCCGTCACCGCACCACCCGGCGACAGTCACCACCTCACCATCGGCTCGGCCGGATTCACCGAGAGCGACCTGCTCGCCCAGATGTACGCGCTCCTGCTGAACCAGGCCGGCTACAAGACGTCCCTGCTCACCGTCGCCAACCGCGAACTCTACGAACCCGCCCTGGAATCAGGGCAGATCGACGTCGTGCCCGAGTACGCGGCCACCTTCGCCGACTGGCTCAACGCCAAGACCAACGGCCCCGACGCACCGGCCGTCGGCTCACCCGACCTCACCACCACGATGAAGGCACTGCGCCGACTGGCCACGCCACGCGGCCTCACGGTCCTCGACCCCGGCAAGGCCGTCGACCAGAACGCCTTCGCGGTGGCCCGCTCGTACGCCAGGCAACACCACCTCAAGACCCTCAGCGACCTCGGCGCCTCGGGACTGAGGGTGCGGCTCGCGGCGGGCGACGAGTGTGTGCAACGGCCGTACTGCGAGCCGGGGTTGAAGAAGACCTACGGCATCGACATCACCGCCGTCGACCCGAAGGGCGTCGGCACGACGCAGGCGAAGAGCGCGGTGCGGAACGGCCGGGACCAGATGGTGCTGACCACGACGACCGACGCCACTCTCGACCAGTTCGGCCTGGTCCTCCTCAGCGACGACAAGCACCTCCAGAACGCCGACTACGTCGTCCCGGTCGTCAACCGCTCACGGGCGGGGAGCGAGGGCGTGACCAAGGCGCTGGGGAAACTCAATGACGTGCTTACCACCGCAGACCTCGCCTCCATGAACCAACAGGTCGACAGCTGGCGGCGGTTGGCGCAGGACGTGGCGCGGACGTATCTGAAGGACAAGGGCCTGCTGAAGTGAGGCAGAGGCGGAGGCGGGGGCAGGGGCATTGTCAGTGGTGGCTTGTACCTTTCGGGCATGGGTGTCTATCTCGTCGATGTCGACGCGCAGGAGTGGTTCAGTGAGGACACGGGGGAAGGGGGCATGGG
>NZ_JBXVPZ010000299.1:0-12094 GCF_057961495.1 Streptomyces sp. P5F9
CCGCCGCCACCACGAACATCTCCCGCTCCGCCCCGTCCCGCCGCGCGTCCCCGTACGTGTGCGCCCCGTCCATGACGAGACACGGCACCACGAGATACGGCGCCCCGCGCAACACGTCGCCGCGCCGCACGCGCTTCGCGATGGACTCCTCGGACTTCCCGTCCCGCCGCAGATCCGCGATCCACGCGTCCCGCATCGCGTCCAGCAACGCCCCCCGCGACTCGGCGGACTCCAGCAGCACGAACCGCCACGGCGTCGTGTGATGCGGCGCCGGCGCGGTCACCGCCGCGGCCACGGCCCGTCGTACGGCACCGGGGTCGACCGGCTCGTCCGTGAAGGCCCGCACCGTACGACGCAGGGTCACCGCCTCCCGTACCGCCTCCGACGTCCCGAGCCGGAACATGTCGTCGCGCCCGCCCCGCACCATGGCCCGCGCGCCCAACTCGTCGTCCTCGGCGGTCACGACATGCGGCAGCCCCCGCACCACGGCGACCGGCAGCCCCGCGGCCTTGCCCTTGACGAGATCACCGGCGGCGGCCAGTTCGTCCGCCGTGGCCACGACGGTCGCGCTCAGCGGATTGCCGTACGCGTCCGCGCCCCCGCGCAGATCGTCCAGCACGCGCACCCCGGCGGCGCCGATCGCGACGTCCGTGAGCCCCGTGCGCCACGGCCGCCCGAAGGTGTCGGTGACGACGACGCCGACGTCGACGCCGAGCGCGTCCCGCAGCCCGTCGCGGATCGCGCGCGCGGACGCGTCCGGGGCCTCGGGCAGCAACAGCACGGTCCCGGCAGGGGTGTTGGAGGCGTCGACGCCGGCGGCGGCCATGATCAGCCCCTGCCGGTTCTCCACGATCCGCAGGGGCCCGCGCCGCGCGACGACCCGTACGGTCTCGGCGTCGATCGCGGCCTCCCGGTCGGCCGCCTCGACGATCCGCCCCTCCGCCTTGGACACGATCTTCGAGGTGACGAGGAGCACGTCCCCGTCGACGAGCCCGGGCTCGGCCGCGGCGATCAGCTTGGCCAGATCGTCCCCGGCCGCCACCTCGGGCATCCCGGGCACGGCCCAGACCCGGTATCCCTCCACCGGTGCCACGTCGCTCATGCCGCCCGCACCTCCTCCGCCAGCGCCAGCGCCTCCCGCGCCATCCGCGCGGTCGCCTCGGTGTCGGTCATCATCAGCGGCACGGCCCGGCACCGGATGCCGGCCGCCTCGACGTCCGGTACGGAGGCGGCGTCCACGGTGTCGACGAGCCAGCCGTCGAGCAGTCCCGAGCCGTAGTGCTCGGCGACCGCCGTGGCCGTGGACTCCACGCCCACCGCCGCGAGCACCTTGTCGGCCATCCCGCGCACGGGCGCGTCCCCGACGATGGGGGAGAGGCCGACCACGGGCACCCCGGCCTCGGCGATCGCCTCGCGGATGCCGGGCACGGAGAGGATGGTGCCGACGGAGACGACCGGGTTGGACGGGGGGAAGAGGATGACGTCCGCCTCCGCGATCGCCTCCAGGACCCCGGGCGCGGGCTTGGCCTGCTCGGCCCCGACCGGTACGACGGCCTCGGCGGCGACCGACGCGCGCAGCCGTACCCAGTACTCCTGGAAGTGGATCACCTTGCGCTCGCCGTCCACCTCGACGGCGACGTGCGTCTCGACGCGGTCGTCCGTCATGGGGATCAGCCGCACCCCGGGCTGCCACCGGTCGCACAGCGCCTCGGTGACCGCGCTCAGCGGGAACCCGGCGCCGATCATCTGCGTCCGCACGATGTGCGTGGCGAAGTCCCGGTCGCCGAGCCCGAACCACTCGGGCCCGACCCCGTACGCCCCGAGCTCCTCCTTGAGGTGGAAGGTCTCGTCGGCCCGACCCCAGCCCTGCTCCTCGTTGATGCCGCCGCCGAGCGTGTACATCACCGTGTCGAGGTCCGGGCAGACCTTCAGCCCGAAGAGGTGGATGTCGTCCCCCGTGTTGCCGATCACCGTGATGTCCGCGTCCGGCACGGCCTGCTTGAGACCGCGCAGGAACCGGGCACCACCGATACCGCCTGCAAGAACCACAATGCGCATGGGCACAAGTCTTGCAGGCGGGTACGACAACGCGTCAGGCAGTCACGGCATCGACCGGTTCGGCCCCGGTGCGCCTCGCGCAGGCGGTGTGCATGGGCATCTCCGTGAGCCCGGGGAAATAGACGTGCAGGCTTATGGCCGGTTCGAGGGTGTCGTTGACGACCTCGTGGACGTACCCCGGCGCGAACACCCGCTGCGCGCCCGCCCCCAACGCACGCGTGCCCCGCTCGGTGCGCTCGGTCAGCGTGCCGTCCAGGACGGTCAGCACACCGGAGGAGCGGCCGTGGTCGTGCAGCCCGCTGCCCTGTCCGGGCACCCAGGACAGCAGCCACACCTCGTAGCCGGGGCCCGTGTTCAGCCGGTGGTACCAGCGGGTCGTCGCGTCGTACTCGACGAGGTGCTCCCACTGGGCGCGGTCGGCCGCGACGGAGCGCGCCAGGCCGACGAACTCGGCCAGGGTGGCGGGGTGTTCGCGCGGCGGCTGGAGGAGGTGCGGGACTTCGAGGATGTCGCCGGCGATCTGGAGGTCGCTGTCGCTGTTCATGGGGGTGCGGTGGTTCCTCGGCGTAAGAAGTAACGGCGGGGGCTGGATGTCACCAAACAGGAAATGCGGGGAGGCCGGAGCGCGTGGGGCTCAACAGCCGGAACAGCAACAACAGCTACAGCGAGCGTGGGCAGCACCGAGGGACCCGGCGGTGCGGGTCGAGGTGAGTGCCGAGTTCGCGAGCATGCCCATAAGGACAGCGGTTCACACCCGCACTGTCAACTCGACGCCCGGCATGTGGGACATGTTTCACCTCATCCGGTTCATCTCCGAGGTGAAAGGTTTGTTCAGGTGTCTACCGGGACACATGGCGCACAACCGGGCGCACAAACCCCAGTGGAACGAGATCGAACTCCTGAGCGTCCTCCCCCGTACAGGCTCCGTCTCGGGGTAGGAGGCGCTCAGGGGGGTCTCCTTTGCTTGTCAAGGTTTATGCCGATTTGAACACTTTCTGCTAGCCCTTGGTTCCGCAGAGTGAATAAGGGGCCCAATAGCAGATCTCGGCTTGACTCGCCCGGAGCAGCACACTTGTAATTTCACTCGTGTCGTTCAGCCGACATCGGTAACGGCCACATCACGGGGACGCGAAAGACAGACGAGGGGCGCACATGACCGAGCTGGTGCAGCAACTGCTGGTCGACGACGCGGACGAGGAACTCGGCTGGCAGGAGCGCGCGCTGTGCGCCCAGACCGACCCCGAGTCCTTCTTCCCCGAGAAGGGCGGCTCCACCCGCGAGGCCAAGAAGGTCTGCCTGGCCTGTGAGGTCCGTTCCGAATGCCTCGAATACGCCCTCGCCAACGACGAACGCTTCGGCATCTGGGGCGGCCTCTCCGAGCGGGAACGCCGTCGGCTCAAGAAGGCCGCCGTCTGAAGCCGGACGGCACACCTCGGGACATACCTCGGGACGTACTGAACGGCCCGTCGCAGCTGGGTTATCCACAGGCGGCGGGCCGTCGTCATGCCCAGCCGATAGTGTGGGCGCTCGTCCGAGACGTACCGCAGTCCCCTCGGGACACGGGCGTCCACCGCAGTCCATCGAACCGGGGCCCGTACCTCGATGTCCGTGCACAGCCACACGGCAGGCCAACACGACGCTGCCACTCCTGAGTTCCCGCGTCACGTGGTGACCGCGGTGCTCGTCTCCCACGACGGCGCCCGCTGGCTGCCCGACGCGCTCGCCGGGCTGCTCGGCCAGGAGCGCCCCGTGCAGAGCGTCATGGCCGCCGACACCGGCAGCGCGGACGACTCCGCCCAGCTGGTCACCGACGCCCTCGGCGCCGACCGCGTGCTCCACCTCGCCCGGCGCACCGGCTTCGGCCAGGCCGTCGAGGAGGCCAACCGCACCGCGCCCCTGCTGACCCCGGACGAGCTGCCGTACCTGAAGCGCCCCAGCGGCTGGGACCCCGTCACGCGCACGTGGCGCGACGACGCCTACGACATGCCCGAACTCCCGTACGGCGAGCCCGTCCAGTGGCTGTGGCTGCTGCACGACGACTCCGCCCCGGAGCCGGACGCCCTGGCCCAGCTGCTGCGGGTCGTGGACCAGGAGTACGAACTGGGCCGCGACGACGTGGCCGTCGTAGGCCCCAAGCTGCGCGGCTGGTACGACCGGCGGCAGCTGCTGGAGGTCGGCGTCACCATCGCCCACTCCGGCCGCCGCTGGACCGGCCTGGACCGCCGCGAACAGGACCAGGGACAGCACGACCACGTACGGCCGGTGCTGTCCGTCTCCACCGCCGGCATGCTCGTCCGGCGCGACGTCTTCGACGAACTCGGCGGCTTCGACCGCCGGCTGCCCCTGATGCGCGACGACGTCGACCTGTGCTGGCGCGCCACCGCCGCCGGCCACCGCGTCCTGGTCGCCCCCGAGGCGGTCGTACGGCACGCCGAGGCGGCCTCCCGCGAGCGGCGCGCCGTCGACTGCGCGGGCCGCACCGTCGCCTCCCCGCACAAGGTCGACAAGGCCGGCGCGGTCTACACCCTGCTCGTCAACAGCCGTACGGCCGTGCTGCCCTGGGTCCTCTTCAGGGTCGTCGTCGGCACGCTGCTGCGGACCGTCGCCAACCTCGTAGGCAAGGTCCCCGGACAGGCCCTCGACGAGATCCGCGGCCTCCTGGGGACCCTGTTGCGCCCCGAGCGGATCCTCGCCGGGCGGCGCAGGCGCGCCGGCGCCCAGATCGACAAGGCCGAACTGCGGCCGCTGTTCCCGCCGCCGGGCGCGACCGTGCGGGCCACCTTCGAACAGGTCGCCGGAAGCTTCGTCGACACCTCCGACCCCGAGATCACCTCCGGAGCCGGCCGGCACGGCGGCGCCGTCGAGTCCGGACCCGGCGGCGACGACGCGGACTTCCTGGAGATCGAGCAGTTCGCGCGCGTGAAGCGCATCGCCCGCAAGCCGGGCCCGGTGCTGTTCCTGGTGCTGCTGCTCGTCTCCCTCGTCGCCTGCCGCGGCCTGCTCGCCAGTGGCGCGCTCACGGGCGGCGCGCTGCTGCCCGCCCCGGGCGACTCCAGTGAGCTGTGGTCACGCTTCCTGGACTCCTGGCACCCGGTGGGCGTCGGCGGCACCCCGTCCGCGCCGCCGTACCTCGCGTTCGTCGCGATGCTCTCCTCGCTGCTCTTCGGCTCGACCGGCCTCGCGGTCACGGTCCTCCTGGTCGCCTCGGTCCCGCTGGCCGGGTTCACCGCCTACTTCGCCTCCCGCCCGCTCGTCGAGTCCCGCCTGCTGCGCGCATGGGCAGCCGTCGTCTACGCCTTCCTGCCCGCCGCCACCGGCGCCCTCGCCGGCGGCCGCATCGGCACCGCCGTACTCGCCATACTGCTTCCGCTGATGGCCCGCGCGGGCATCGCGGCCAGCGGCCTCACGCACGCCTCCGGGGCCCGCGGCAGCTGGCGCGCCACCTGGGCGTACGCCCTGCTGCTGACGGTCACCACGGCCTTCACGCCGATCATCTGGCCCATCACGCTGCTCCTGGGCGTCGCGCTGCTGGCCGTGCGCCGCGCCGACCTCGTCGGCTACGGACCGCGCTTCCTGGCCCAGTACGGCACCCCGCTGCTGATCCTGGCGCCCTGGTCGCTGACCCTGCTCCCGTTCGGCTTCTTCCAGCAGGCGGGCCTGGAGTACGGCTCCGGGTCCGCGTCCCCCCTCGACCTGCTCGGCGCCAGCCCCGGCGGCCCCGGCACGGTCAGCGGCCTGATGCTCATCGGCATCGTCCTGGCCGCGCTCGCCGCCCTGCTCCGCAGTGAGCGTCAGTTCGGAATCTGGACGGCCTGGGGCGTCGCCCTGGTGGGCCTCGTCTTCGCCGTCCTGTCCAACAGCTCCACCTGGGCCGGCCCCGCGACCCTCGTCTACGGCCTCGCCCTCCTCGCCGCCGCCGCGCTCGGCGCCGACGGGGCACGCGCGCGTGTGGCCGAGCAGAGCTTCGGCTGGCGCCAGCCGGTGGCCGTGCTGATCGCCTTCGCCTCGGCAGCGGGCCCGCTGCTCGTCGCCGCCGGCTGGATGATCGGCGGCGCCGACGGCCCCCTGGAGCGCCACGACCCGACCCAGGTGCCCGCGTTCGTCGCCGAGGAGAGCGGCACCCGGGACCAGGCACGCACCCTCGTCCTCGACAGCGATTCCGCCGCTCACGTCGGCTACATGCTGGTGCGCGGCTCCGGCGCCCGCATGGGAGACGGCGAGTTCGCCGCGGCGGACGGCGAGAACACCAACCTCGACAAGGTCGTCGCCAACCTCGTCGCCGGTTCCGGCGCCGACCAGGCCGACGAACTCGGCGGCTTCGCGGTGCGCTACGTCCTCGTCCACAAGGGCGCGCCCCGCGAGGTCAGCCGCGTCCTGGACGCCACCCCCGGCCTCAGCAGGCTCAGCCAGGCCGACGGCAGCGCCCTGTGGCAGGTGGACGAGGAGGTCTCCCGCGCGGCGATCGTCACCGGCTCCGCCACCCCGAAGCCGGTCGCCGCCGGACCCGTCGACATCCACACCACGATCCCGTCCGGCGCCACCGGCCGCGTCCTGCGCCTGGCCGACTCGGCCGCCGCGGGTTGGACGGCCACCCTGGACGGCAAGCCGCTCACCCGCACCACGGTCGACGGCTGGGCCCAGGGCTTCGAACTCCCTGCCTCCGGCGGCAAGTTGGACGTCACCTACGACGACCCCATCGGGCACACCGCCTGGCTGTGGGCACAGGGCGCGCTCGCCCTCGTCCTCGTCGTGCTCGCCCTCCCGGGCCGCCGCCGTGAGATCGACGACGACCTCCCCGAGGAGGAGCTGATCCCGGCCCAGGCGGTCGCGGGCGAGGGCCGCCGGGCCCGCCGTCTGCGCGCCCAGGCGGAGGCCGAGACCGCCGACGAGACCGACGAGACCGCGGACACCGGGCAGTTCGACGCCTTCGCCGCGGGTGCCACGCCTCCTCCGGAGGAGGAGGCCGTCGCTGCGATCCCGCAGCAGCAGTCGTACGGCGAGTGGGACGCGGCGAGCTACGCGGGCGCCGAGTACGGCACCTACGGCGGCGAGCAGTACCAGGGCAACGAGCAGTACCCGGCGGGTACTTACGACCAGTCGTACCAGGCGGACCCCTACCAGGCCGGTCAGGCCGGTCAGGCCGGCCAGTACGACCCGTACGCCTACGGCGGCCAGCCCGCGACACCGGCGTACGACCCGACGTACGACCAGGGCTACGACCAGAACCAGGGGCAGAACCAGGGGCAGAACCAGGGCTACGACCCGAACTACGACCCCGCCTACGACCCGACGTACGACCCGGCCCAGCAGCAACAACCGCACGGCAATGAGCGCCCCGACGGGAGCCAGCAGTGAACCGCCCCACCCTGTCCCTCCTCGCCGGCGTGGTCGCGCTCGCCGCCGTCACCGGGTTCGCCGAGATGAAGGCACCGGCCGCGTCCGGCACCGGCACCGCCAAGGCGGCCGCCCGGCTGCCCGTGGAGCGCACCAGCCTGCTCTGCCCGGCGCCCAGCACCTCCGACCTCGCCGACACCTCGTACACGTCCTTCACGCCCGTCACGACGGGCGCGGACAGCAGTGGCAAGGCCGAACTCCAGTCCGCCACCGAGGAGTCGGGCGACGGTACGAGCAACAAGAAGAAACCCGCCAAGCCCGTCCTGGAGCCGAAGGCCCCCGGCACCCCGGCCACCGGCGACAGCTCCGGCGCCGACGCGCCCGCACTGCTCGGCACCGCCGAGGGCAAGTACGCGCCCGGCTGGTCCGTCCAGGAGACCACCGAGGTCGCCGCGGGCAACGGACGCGGCCTCCAAGGCGTCAACTGCACCGCCCCGGACACCGAGTTCTGGTTCCCGGGCGCCAGCACCGCCACCGGCCGCACCGACTACGTGCACCTCACCAACCCGGACGACTCCGCCGCCGTCGTCGACATCGAGCTCTACGGCAAGGACGGCGACCTCAAGTCGACGGTGGGGGAGGGCATCACGGTCGAGCCGCACGCCAGCGAGCCGATCCTGCTGTCCACGCTCACCGACGACCAGGAGACCGACCTGACCGTGCACGTGAGCGTGCGCAGCGGCCGGGTCGGCGCGTCCGTGCAGGCCCTCGACGCCAAGCTCGGCGGCGACTGGCTGGCCGCGTCCACGGACCCGGCCGGCAGCCTGGTCATGCCGGGCATCCCGAAGGACGCCACCTCCGTGCGGCTGATCGCCTTCACACCGGGCGACTCGGACGCCGACCTGAAGGTGCGGCTGTCGTCACCCACGGGGATGATCACGCCGGCCGGGCACGAGACCGTGCACGTGAAGGCGGGCATGACGACCGCCGTCGACCTGGGCGACGTCACGCGCGGCGACCCCGGCTCCCTGGTCCTGACACCGACCGACCAGTCCGTGCCCGTCGTCGCCGCGCTGAAGGTCGTACGGGGCAAGGGCAGCAAGCAGGAGACGGCGTTCATCCCGGCGACCGGCCAGGTCGGCACGCGCGCGACGTCCGCCGACAACAGCGCCAAGGGCTCCACGCTGTCCCTGGTCGCCCCCACCCGCACCGCGACGGTCAAGGTCACCGCGTCCGCGGGCAGCGGCGGCGGCACGCCCGTCTCGAAGACGTACACGATCAAGGCCGGCACCACCGAGGACGTCGAACTTCCGGTCCCCGCAGGCCTGAAGGGCACCTACGCGCTGACGGTCGAGCCACAGTCGGGCGGCCCGGTGTACGCGGCCCGGACGCTGTCGGCGACCGAGGAGGGCGTACCGGGCTTCACGATCCAGACACTGCCCGACGACCGGGGAACGGTGTCGGTGCCCCAGACGGACGAGGACCTGTCGGTGCTGCAGAAGAAGTAGAAGCCGGGGCACGCGCGCGTGGGGAGGGCTCAGTCCTCCCCGTAGCGCGGGTCGACCGTCTCCGGGGTGAGCCCCAGCAGTTCGGCGACCTGCTCCACGACGATCTCGTGGACGAGGGCGGCCCGTTCGTCGCGCCCCTTCGTGCGGATCTCGACCGGGCGCCGGTAGATCACCACGCGCGCGGGCTGTCCCTCGCGGGCGGCGATCGTGCCCCCCAGGGGCACCGACTCGTCGTTCCAGCCCTCGCCCGCACCACCCAGTCGAGGGACTTCGAGGACGAGGAAATCGATCTCGGACAACTGCGGCCAGCGTCGCTCCAGGCGCTCCACGGAGTCCTGCACCAAGTCCGCGAAGGCGTCGGCGCGGCTCGCGGCGAGCGGAACCTGGGGCGGCGCGATCGGGCCGCGCATGCCCCGGCCGTGGCGATCGCGGCGGCGGGGCCCGGGGCCGGCGGCGGAGGGCGGTACGGGGGTGTCCATCACTGGTGAAGCGTAGTCCCCGCCGGGTCCGGCCGCCCGACTCCACCCGCCGCAGGGTGCTCCGCACGGCATGTCGCCGGATGACCATTCCAGCCAAGGTTGGGCTCGATTCCGTATGTCTCGAAGACCGTCCCTCTCAAGGCAATTGATGGTGTTTGTGCCGAGTGGTGACCGGGTTGGACCCCGTTCGAGATCTCGGGGAGGGGTGTCTGCGCAGGTCAGCGGCGTGTTGCCGGTGGGGTGTGTGGGGCGTTTCACAGCCCGACACGGTGGGGTGACCTGGGGGAGAGTCGTCGCGGCCCGCTCAAGAGTGCGGTACCGTCCAACGTCGTGAGCCCCGTACGTCGCTGTTCGCGCACCGCTTGCGGCCGCCCCGCCGTCGCGACGCTGACGTACGTCTACGCCGACTCGACCGCGGTCCTCGGCCCGCTCGCCACCTACGCCGAACCCCACTGCTACGACCTGTGCGCCGAGCACTCCGAGCGCCTCACCGCGCCGCGTGGCTGGGAAGTCGTCCGCCTCCTCGACAGCTCCGCCCCGGCCCGCCCGAGCGGCGACGACCTCGAAGCGCTCGCCAACGCCGTGCGCGAGGCGGCCCGCCCCCAGGAACGCGCGGCAGGTGCCGGCGGCGGAGGCGGGGCCCGCACGGCGGACCCGATGGAGGTCGCACGCCGAGGTCATCTCCGGGTGCTGCGCTCACCGGACAACTGACGGCGCCTGTACCGGAGTTCGTTCCTGGAGTTTCGTTCAACGATCCTGCCGCTCGGCGAGCCGGTCGTTCAACGATCCGCTCGTTCGGTGATCGAGTCGTTCAACGATCCGCCTGACTTGCGGGCGAGTTGTTCAACGATTCAGGCGGCCCCTCACCCAACCACCCTGTGCCACTCGGGTAGATGCCGCCCTGAGCTGAGGTAACGGTGTGTGGACGGCTCGGTTGCCGCACGTCGCACGGCGGTCCTGGCGGGTAGTTTGGGGCGACCGATAGGACTTTCTGGAGGGTTGGCCGTGTCTGCTGATCTGTCACAGCTTGTGAAGGCGTACGACGTACGGGGCGTCGTCCCGGACCAGTGGGACGAGTCGTTGGCCGAGCTGTTCGGAGCGGCCTTCGTCCAAGTGACCGGCGCGAGCGCGATCGTGACCGGGCACGACATGCGGCCCTCGTCCCCGGGCCTGTCCGCGGCCTTCGCGCGCGGGGCGGCTGCGCGCGGCGTCGACGTGACCGAGATCGGCCTGTGCTCCACGGACCAGCTGTACTACGCGTCGGGCGCGTTCGACCTCCCCGGCGCCATGTTCACGGCCTCGCACAACCCCGCGAAGTACAACGGCATCAAGATGTGCCGGGCGGGCGCGGCCCCCGTGGGCCAGGACACCGGCCTCGCCGATATCCGCCAACTCGTCGAGTCCTGGCTGGACTCGGGCGCGCCGGAGGTCTCCGGACCGGCGGGAACGATCACCCGGCGGGACACGTTGGAGGACTACGCGGCGCACCTCCGCGGCCTCGTCGACCTGACCTCCATCCGCCCCCTGAAGGTCGTCGTCGACGCGGGCAACGGCATGGGCGGCCACACCGTCCCGACGGTGTTCGCCGGCCTGCCGCTCACGCTGGTCCCGATGTACTTCGAGCTGGACGGCACCTTCCCGAACCACGAGGCCAACCCGCTCGACCCGGCGAACATCGTCGACCTCCAGGCACGCGTCCGCGAGGAGGGCGCCGACCTCGGTATCGCCTTCGACGGCGACGCCGACCGCTGCTTCGTGGTCGACGAGAACGGCGACCCGGTCTCCCCGTCCGCGATCACCGCCCTGGTGGCCTCCCGCGAGCTGGCGAGGAACGGCGGCAAGGGCGTGATCATCCACAACCTGATCACCTCCTGGTCGGTCCCCGAGGTCGTCAAGGAGAACGGCGGCACACCGGTACGCACACGCGTGGGCCACTCCTTCATCAAGGCCGAGATGGCGAAGGCCGGCGCGATCTTCGGCGGCGAGCACTCCGCGCACTACTACTTCAAGGACTTCTGGAACGCCGACACGGGCATGCTGGCCGCCCTCCACGTCCTCGCGGCCCTGGGTGGCCAGGACGGCCCCCTCTCCGCCCTCGTGGCCCAGTACGACCGCTACGTGGGCTCCGGCGAGATCAACTCCACGGTCGACGACCAACAGGCCCGCCTCGCCGCGATCCGCACGGCCTACGAGAACCAGACCGACCTCACCCTCGACGAACTCGACGGCCTGACCGTCTCCTCCGCCGACTGGTGGTTCAACGTCCGCCCCTCCAACACGGAACCCCTGCTGCGGCTCAACACGGAGGCACGGGACGAGGCGACGATGACGAAGGTGCGGGACGAGGTGCTGGGGATCATCAGGGGGTGACGGCGCTTCGCTTCGGCTGACGGTCCTTCTCGATGCCGGTCGGCAGATCCAGCGCGCCCGGCATCTGGGGCCCAGCCCACCGTCCCGCCCACCAGGCGGGACGCACATCTCCGGCGCCGGTCGACATTCTCAGCCGGTCCGGCGTCCGAGGCCGGGCGCACTGTCCCACCCCTCATCTCATCCAGAGGGGGTGCGCCTCTGCGGCGCGGGTCGGCATTTTCGGCGTACCTCGCGCCGGAGTCCGAGCTCGCTGTCTCGAACCCCCACCCACCCGTGAGGGGCGCACCTCTCGAACGCAGGCTCACATTTTCAACCCGTCTGGCGTCGGGGCCGACTCCACCGTCC
>NZ_JBXVPZ010000300.1:0-12066 GCF_057961495.1 Streptomyces sp. P5F9
GTCTACGCCCGCTGCCCGAACAGTTCCCGCAACACGTCCTCCATGGTGACCAGCCCGGTCAGGCGCCCCTCCTCGTCGAGGACCGCCGCGAGGTGTGTACGGCTGCTGCGCATCGCGGTGAGGACGTCGTCGAGCGGGGTGCTCTCCTTCACGTTGGCGATGGAGCGCATGTCCTCCACCTTGAACGGCTCGTTGCGCGGCGAGGCGTCGAGCGCGTCCTTGACGTGCAGGTAGCCGATGATGCGGCGCTCGCCGTCCACCACGGGGAAGCGGGAGAAACCGGACTCGGCCGACAGCACCTCCAGCTCCGCCGGGGTGATGCCCGCGACCACGTAGTCGACGCGTTCCAGGGGGAGCACGACGTCCCGCACGGGGCGCCTGCCCAGCTCCAGCGCGTCGTTCAGCCGCTCCAGGGCCCGTTCGTCGATGAGCCCCGCCTCGCCCGAGTCCCGCACGATCCGGGCGAGTTCGGCGTCCGAGAAGGATGCCGTGACCTCGTCCTTGACCTCGACCCGCAGCAGCTTGAGCAGGGTGTTGGCGAACGCGTTGATCGTGAAGATCACCGGACGCAGCGCCCGGGACAACGTCACCAGCGGCGGTCCGAGGAGCAGCGCGCTGCGGACCGGCTCGGCCAGGGCGATGTTCTTCGGCACCATCTCGCCCAGCAGCATGTGCAGGTACGTCGCCGCTGCCAGCGCGATCACGAAGGACACCGCGTGGCCCGCGCCCTCCGGTACGCCGACCGCGTGGAACACCGGTTCCAGCAGATGGGCGATCGCCGGTTCCGCGACGATGCCGAGCACCAGGGTGCAGAGCGTGATGCCGAGCTGGGCGGCGGCCATCAGCGCCGACACGTGCTGCAACCCCCACAGCACGCTCTTGGCCCGCCGGTCGCCCTCATCGGCGTGCGGCTCGATCTGGCTGCGGCGCACCGAGATCAGCGCGAACTCGGCGGCCACGAAGAAGGCGTTGACGACCAGCGTCGCCAACCCGATCAGCAGTTGTACGGCAGTCACAGCTCCCCCTTCGCGGAGTCGGAACCGGCGTCGGAACCGCCATCGTCGAGCGGCGCGTGCAGCAGCAGCCGCGCGGCCCTGCGCCCCGACGCGTCCACCACGTCGATCCGCCAACCGGCGACCTCGACGACGTCCCCGACCTCCGGAATCCGCCCCAGCTCATTGGCCACCAGACCGGCCAGCGTCTCGTACGGTCCCTCAGGCGCCCGCAGTCCCACGCGCGCGAGCTGGTCCACACGGGCGGCGCCGTCCGCCGAGTACAGCGTGCGGCCGTCGTCGTCCGTCCCGGCCGGAGCCAGGTCGGGCGTCTCGTGCGGATCGTGCTCGTCCCGCACCTCACCCACGACCTCCTCGACGATGTCCTCCAGGGTCGCGACCCCCGCCGTACCGCCGTATTCGTCGATGACCACGGCCATCGTGCGCTTGCCCGACAGCCGGTCCAGGAGGCGGTCGACGGTCAGGGACTCCGGGACGAGGAGGGGTTCGCGCATCACCTCGGAGAGGGGGAAGCGGGCCCGCCGGTCCGCCGGCACGGCCAGGACGTCCTTGATGTGCACGGTGCCGACGACCTCGTCGAGGTTGCCGCGGAAGACCGGGAACCGGGACAGCCCGGTCGCCCGGGTCGCGTTCGCCACGTCCTCGCAGGTCGCTTGCGCGTCGAGGGCGACGACCTGGACGCGGGGCGTCATCACGTTCTCCGCGGTGAGATCGGCGAGGTTGAGGGTCCGGACGAACAGCTCGGCCGTGTCCGGCTCCAGGGCGCCCTCCCTGGCGGAGTGCCGGGCGAGCGCGGCCAGCTCCTGCGGCCCGCGCGCGGAGGCCAGTTCCTCGGCCGGTTCCAGGCCGAAGGCGCGCACGACATGGTTGGCCGTGTTGTTCAGATGGCTGATGAACGGGCGGAACGCGGCACTGAACCACCGCTGCGCGTTCCCCACCCGCTTCGCCACGCTGAGCGGCGACGAGATCGCCCAGTTCTTCGGCACCAGCTCGCCGACGACCATCAGGAACACCGTCGACAGCGCCGTACCCAGCACCAGCGCGACGGACCTCGACGCCGAGTGGGAGATGCCCAGCGATTCCAGCGGGCCCGCGATCAGCGCGGCGATCGACGGCTCGGAGAGCATGCCGACGACCAGATTGGTGACGGTGATGCCGAGCTGTGCCCCGGAGAGCTGGAACGTCAGATTCCGTACGGCCTTCAGGGCGCCCGCGGCGCCCCGCTCGCCGCGCTCGACCGCGCGCTCCAGCTCGCCGCGCTCGACGGTGGTCAGCGAGAACTCGGCCGCGACGAAGGCACCGCAGAGGAGCGACAGCAGGATCGCCACCAGCAGCAGAAGCACTTCGGTCATCGGGTCACCTCCGTCCCATGATCGGACAGGGCAGGGAGGTTCGCGCGATGTCGCGCGCCGGGACTGGGAGGCTCGCCCATGGGCGGACGCTCACACCTTTCGAGAAGATCCAGAGGTTCGGAGTGGTCCGCCAATAGTAAAGGATGGGCAAAGCGTTCAGGTGGTGAGGTGCTTCACCCAGCGCCGCCACTGTTCCTCGGGTGCGTACCCCGCCGCGCGCCACGCATGCCGGCCGGTCTCGTTGCGCTCCAGCACCATCGCGTCCCCGCGGCGCCCGCCCAGCGTCACGAACCGTTCCTCGGCCGCGGTGAGCAGCGCCGAGCCGATGCCCTGTCGGCGGTGCTCCGGGTGTACGGCCAACCGGTAGAGGTGGCAGCGCCAGCCGTCGAAACCGGCGATCACGGAACCGACGAGCCGCCCGTCGCGTTCCGCGAGGATCAGCGCGTCCGGGTCCCTGGTGATGAGCCGGGCCACGCCGTCACGGTCGTCGCTGATGCTCGTGCCCTCGGCGGCCTCGCGCCAGAAGGCCAGGACGGCGTCGATGTCGGAGAGGGCCGCGCCACGGATATGAAGGTCACTCATGGGGTGAGCCAAGCAGAGGGCGGGCGTGCGGGGCGACCGGGTTTCGCCGGAGTTCCGCCACGACTGGAGCGAATGCCTCCAGGTGCGGTTCCAGCACGGTGAGATAGGAGAACCCGTGCCGGTCGCGCAGCGCCCGCAGCTTCGCGGTGATCTGTTCCAGGGTGCCGATCAGCATGACGGGGAGATCGATGACCTGTTCCAGGGACAGGTCCGGCCGGCGGTCCAGCAGGGGCCTGAGCGCGCTCGCGGGGTCGTCGGTCACCGCCACCTGCTGGATCAGCAGGTTCAGTTCGGCGGGTTCCGTGCGACCGGCCGCGAACTCCCGGTAGCGGGCGACCCGTTGGCCGAACTCAGCGGCGTCGACCGGTGCCAGCCTGCCCGTCGTGCTGCCCGGCTCCAGGCTCGCACCCGTGAAGGCCGCGATGTCCGCGTGCCCGGCGGTCAGGCGCAGCATGCGATCGCCGTTGCCGCCGAGGAGCAGCGGTACCCGGCACTCCGCGGCGTCCAGCAGTCGCTCCAACTCCTGGACCGTGTACCGCAGATGGTCCACCCGTTCGCGGGGCGATCCGAAGGGCAGCCCCGCTGTGTCGTGCTCCGCCTGCACATAGCCGGTACCCAGCCCGAGTTCGAGACGCCCACCCGTCAGGTCGTCGGTCGTGGTCACCTCGCGGGCCAGCAGGGTCGGGTTCCAGAAGCCCGCGTTGAGCACGAACGTGCCCACCCGCGGCCGCTCGGTCGCCTCCGCCGCCGCGACCAGCGCCGGGAACGGCGCGACCATGCCCAGATGGTCGGGGACCAGGATCACGTCGTAGCCGAGTTCCTCGGCCCGTCTGCACTTGGCGCGCCACTCGTCGGCGGGCGCGGACGTGAGCAGACTGACTCCGAAGCGGAACGGGCGCGGCATGAACTCTCCTCCACGGAAGGCGACTTGAGTGTCCACCGCGATTCCATCACTCGTGCGCGATCGCCGCCAGCACGTTCATACGCGACGCGCGCAGCGCCGGCAGCAGTGCCGCCACGATACCGACGACCGCCGAGCCGATCACCACCGCGACGATCGTGGTCCAGGGAATCGCGAGCGCCTTCATGCCCTGGAGGGCCAGGACCTGCTGCGCGCACACGCCCCACACCAGGCCCAGCCCGAGCCCGAGTACCGCGCCGAACACGGCGATCACCACCGACTCCAGCCGGATCATCCGCCGCAGTTGGCGCCGGCCGAGCCCGATCGCGCGGAGCAGGCCGATCTCGCGGGTGCGCTCCACGACCGACAGGGCAAGGGTGTTGACCACGCCGAGCACCGCGATGACGATGGCCAGCCCGAGCAGCGCGTACACGAGATAGAGCAGTACGGCGATCTGGTCGTGGATCAGCTTCTTGTAGTCGGCCTGGTCTCGGACCTGGACCTGCGGATAGGGCTTCAGCGTCGTCTCAAGCGACTTGCGGAGCTGGTCGGCGCCGGTGCCGGAGGAGGCATTCACGTACAGGGAGGAGTCCTGGCCGTTCGGGACGTACTTCTCGACCGTGGCGATCCCGAAGAACAGCCCGCCCTGCGTCCCGAAACCGCCCGAGGAGCCCTGGTCGCTGAGGGCGCCCACCGTCAGCTTCGTGGTGCGGCCGCCCGGGAACTCGACGGGGAGCACGCTGCCGAGCCGTACGCCGTGCTTCTTCGCGAAGTCGACGTCCATGGCGAGGTGTCCGGCGGTGAGTGCCGAACTCGTGCCGCCCTGCGCGTACTTGATGTGGGCGACGTCGTCGAGCGGGGTGTCGTAGCCGGCCGCCGTCGTCTCCACCCGCTTGCCGTCCGGCAGCCGGACCGCGAGGGGCGCGAAGCGGGCCCGTACGACGAGACCTACGCCCTCGGTGGCGCGCACCTGGTCTGTGACCTCCTTGGAGAACGGCAGGAAGTTGCCGTTCTGGATCACGAAGTCGGCGCCCAGGGTCTTGTCGATCTGCTGGTCGAAGGACTTGGACATGGACGCGCTCGCCACCGACATCCCGCCGACCAGCGCGAGCCCCACCATCAGGGCCGCCGCGGTGGCGCCCGTACGGCGCGGATTGCGCAGGGCGTTGCGCTGGCTCATCCGGCCGACGGAGCCGAACAGGGCCGGGAAGGCGCCGCCCAGCACCCGGATCATCGGGCGGACCAGGAGCGGCCCCGCGATCACGGTCGCGACGAGGGTGAGGACGATACCGAGGCCCAGGAGGGAGGAGGACGAGGCCGTGCTCGTCGCGGCGGCACAGCCCGCGAGCGCGGCCACACCGATCGCCCCGACGATCGACCCCACGACCGCACGCACCTTCAACGGCCGCCCCACGCCCGCGACTTCGGCGTCCGCGAGAGCCGCCATCGGGGAGACGGCCGCCGCGCGCCGGGCCGGGAGATACGCGGCGACGAACGTGACACCGACCCCGACGACGTACGCCGCCACCGGAGTCGGCCAACCGACTACCATCTCCGTGGTCTTGAGGTTCATCCCGAACGCGGTCATCAGCTTGATCAGCCCGGCCGCGAGCCCGATCCCGGCCGCCAGACCGAGAGTCGATCCCACCAGCCCGAGCAGCAGCGCCTCGGTGAGCACCGACCGCCGCACCTGCTTCCGGTCCGCGCCCAGGGCGCGCAACAGGCCCAGTTCACGGGTGCGTTGGGCGATCAGCATCGAGAACGTGTTGACGATCAGGAAGACACCGACCAGGACCGCGATCCCCGCGAAGCCGAGCATCACGTACTTGATCACGTCGAGGAAACCGCCCAGATCGGCGGCGGCCGACTTCGCCTGCTCGCCGGCGGTCTTGATGTCGTACGTACCGGAGGAATCGATCGCGGCGGTCACCCGCTGCTTCAGTACGGCGTCGTCGACGCCCTTCGCCGCGTCCACCGAGATGCTCGTGGCGCGGTCGGGCGCGCCCAGCAACTGGTCCTTGGCGGTGGCGGGGTCGAGGAAGACCAGCGCGGCACCCGGGTTGGTGGTGGTGAAGGTGGCGATGCCGACGACCTGGACCTTGAAGCTGCCGGGCTGTGCCTGCACGGTCAGGGTGTCGCCGATCTTCACGTGCTTGTTGTCGGCGGTGTCCGCGTCCAGGAGGGCTTCGGCGGCGCCCTGCGGGGCGTGGCCCGAGGTGAGTTTCACCGGGCTGCGGTCGGTGAGGTACCAGTCGGTGGCGATGGTGGGGGCGCCCGTGGTCGGGCCGACCGACTTGTTCTTGCTGTCGACGACCACGATGTTCTCGACGGACACGTCGGCGTGGGTCGCGGCGACCCCGGCCACCTTCGCCACCTGCCCGGCCAGCGCGGCGGGTACGGTCTCGGTCGCGCCGGTGGGCACCGAGGACTTGAGGTCCTGCTTCGGTTCGACGGTCACGTCGGCGGAGGTGGACGCGAAGAGCCGGTCGAAGGTGCGCGTCACCGTGTCGGAGAAGATCAGACTGCCGGCCACGAACGCCACCGACAGCACGACGGCGAGCGCCGAGAGCAGCAGCCGTCCCTTGTGCGCGAGGAAGCTCCGGAGGGTTGCCTTCAGCACGGGGTCAGTCCTTGTCGAGGGTTACGTCGGGTGCGTCCGCGGAGGGGCCGGGACCGTCGAATTGGCCCCTCGCGAGGTCGAACCGCTTCATGCGTTCCAGCACCCCCTCCGCCGTCGGCCGCTCCATCTCGTCCACGATCCGCCCGTCCCCGAGGAAGATCACCAGGTCGGAGTGGGCGGCGGCGCCCGGATCGTGGGTGACCATGACGACGGTCTGCCCGAGATCGTCGACGGCGTCGCGCAGGAAGCCGAGCACTTCGAGGCCCGCCCGCGAGTCCAGGTTGCCGGTCGGTTCGTCGGCGAAGATCAGCTCGGGGCGGGAGGCGAGCGCCCGAGCACACGCCACGCGCTGCTGCTGGCCCCCGGACAGCTGGGACGGCCGGTGCTTGAGCCGGTCCCGCAGTCCGAGCGTGTCGATGACCTGGTCCAGCCACTTCTGGTCCGGTTTCTGGCCGGCGATGTCCATGGGCAGCGTGATGTTCTCGGCCGCGTTGAGGGTCGGGATGAGGTTGAACGACTGGAACATGAACCCGATCCGGTCCCGGCGCAGCCGCGTCAGCTCGCGGTCCTTCAGCCCCGTGATCTCGGTGTCGCCGAGCCACACCTGGCCGGCCGAGACGGTGTCGAGCCCCGCCAGGCAGTGCATCAGCGTGGACTTCCCGGAGCCCGACGGACCCATCACCGCGGTGAAACGGCCGCGCGCGATGTCCACGTCCACCGAGTCCAGGGCGAGCACGGCCGTCTCGCCCGTGCCGTACGCCTTGGTCAGACCGCGGGCGCGGGCCGCGATCCCGCCGGCCGAGGCCTGGCCTGGAGCGTGCTCCGCAGCAGATGTGGACAAGACAGCCCCCTGGGATTCCCTCGCTCGTCGTCTTCGCTCGCTGTTGTTCCGACGCCTTCGTCGCGGGCCGAGCCTAGTGTGACGCGCCACACACCCGATATCCCCCGTGCGACCGAGGCGGTCTCCACCCCAGGTCGGGCCCCCGATACCGGTGTAAGGGGCACTCTCCACCCGCCGGAGGAGCCCTTGCCGGTGCTAGCAATCCGGCGCTAGCGTCTAGGTATGGCGAAGACCCAGCTGAACGTACGCGTGGACGAGGGCACCGCCCGCGCGGCCCGTGAACGTGCCCTGGCGCGTGGCATGAGCGTCAACCGCTACATAGAAGAACTGGTCAGACAGGACACCGGCGAGGTCGGCCACACCTTCGTCGAGGCCGCGGCCGACTTCATGAAGCAGTACGAGTCCGTCTTCGCCGACGAGTTCGGCGCCGACGGGAAGAGCACCCGCGAAGGTCGCCGCTGATCCCTTGAACAACCTCAGGATCGACCTCGCCTGGCTGCTCATGCTCGCCGAACACAACACACCCGGAGACCCCCAGGTCACCGACTGGGGCGCGCTCGTCGCCGCCGTCGCACGCCACCAGGCCGACATATTCGACGTCCCCGTCTACGACAGCCCGCACGCACGCGCCGCCGCCTTACTCCAACTCCTCATCCATGTCCCCGCGTTGGAGCGCTCCAACGCCCTCTTCGCCTCGGCAGTCGCCTACGCCTACCTCGTCGCCAGCGGCCTGAAGGTCGTCACCTCGCCCGAACAGGTCCGCGATCTGGCCCGGTTGGTCAAGAGCGGTGAGGCGTCGGTCGACGAGATCGCGCACGAGCTGCGCCAGTGGAGCCTGTGATCACTCCTTCGCGGGAGGGCGCCAAGCAGCGCCCAGAACGCAGTACGACGTCGGCAGCGTCGGCCCCTTATCCGGGATCAACACCCGCCGGTACGGCCCGAGTTCGAACCCCGCGTCGCGCAGCGCGGCGACCGGGTCGCGGGCCAGATGGCAGCCGCCGTTCAGCGGCGGCCACAGCGTGCGGTCCAGGGCGCGCTGGGTGAACGCCATCGCCGGTCCGCCGCCCCGGCCGTGCTCGAAGAACCGTACGACTCCACCGGGCCGCAGCACCCGCCGTGCCTCCGCGAGCGCCCGCGGTACGTCGCGCACGCTGCACAGCACCAGGGACAGCACGACCGCGTCGAAGGCCTCGCTCTTGACGGGCAGCTTCTCCGCCGCGCCCGGCACCACGTCGACAGGTACCTCGGCGCGGAGCGCGGACTCCACGGCGAGCTGCCGCAGAGTCCGCTCGGGCTCGATCGCGACGACCTCCGAGACGGCGCTCGGATAGTGCGCGAAGTTCAGGCCGTTCCCGGCCCCGATCTCGATCACCCGCCCGGAGAGCCCCGCGAGCAGCCGGTCCCGCATCCCGGCCAGGCCGAACCGCGACTCGGCGCTCACGCTGAAACGGGCGTAGTAACGGGCGAACAGCGGGTGGTGGACGGCGTCCCGCGGCACTGTGCCGGAGCCTGCGGACCGTAGCGGCATGGTGACCTCCCGGACCGGACCGGGCCGAAGCCGGTCCCTACCGGGATTGTCCCCCCTGCCGCCCTTGACCACCCCCGCAGTCGCCGGGGAAGGAACAGGGCCAGGGTCAGGAGATGAAGTCCCGGACCTGCTCGTACACGCCGTAGTCGTTGTTCATGTCGGTGTGCGAGATGCACCCGACGTCCACATTGGTCGCACCGCTCAGCTCGGCCGAGGTGTCCGGGTTGATCGCCTCGTCGCAGTCCGACCAGTAGGCCGCGTACGACACGCTGCCGGGCGTCTCGTCACCGGAGTTGAGCGCCGTGAGGAACGAACTCCCCGTCTGCATCTCCTTGCAGGACGTGTACAGCCAGCCGCACAGCGAGGCGATGCTCGTCCCGTGGTTCACCCCGGCGACCGACACGAAGTCGTCGACGTACGAGGTCCCGCCGAGGTTCTTGAGGTAGTAGCGGCTGTTGAGCGCACCCATGGAGTGGACCACCAGGTCGACCTTCGAGGCGCCGGTGCTGGAGAGGACGGACTTGATGTAGGTCGACAGCGTCGAAGCCGTCGTGACGTTCGACTTCGTCCAGTCGTACGAGATCGCGTACAGCTCGGAGGACGAGTAGCCGTCCGCCTTGAAGTCCGCGATCCAGTCGTCCCAGCTTGTGGAGTCGCTGCTCAGACCGTGCACGAACACGATCGGGTTGTGGCTCGCCGCGTGAGCGGGCGTCGAGGCCAGGGAGAGTGACAGAAGGAGCGAGGTGGTCACGGCCGACAGGGCCGCGGCGATGCGACGCTTGTGGCGCTGCATGATGCCTCCTGATACGGGTGGGGTTGTCAGGAGTGTCAGCGCGGGTCTACGCGCGCCGCATCGGCGAAATCGCCGGTCTTTACGGGTGAATTAACTCGCCAGTAACGTCAGTTGTGTGCTGACTCCGGTGAACCCCACTTCCCTAGACCGCACTTCGCCCCCGTCGCGCACCGACACCGGGCGAACCCTCGATCCCGCGCTCCCCGAAGGGGTCCGCATCCGCATGCTGCGCGCGGTCCACGGCGATCCGCGCGCGGCTGCCGAACTCCTCCCGCGCCTGACCCCACGCCAGGCCGCGGGCCTCGACCCCCTCCCCACCGAACCGGCGTCCCTGGCACCGGAGTTGCTGACCCAGCACCGCCGGGAGATCCGCGCTCTGCCCGACGACACGCGCCTGCTGTTGCTGCTCGCCGCGGCGGATCAGTACCCGGTCGCCACGCATGCCTTCCTGCGGGCCGTCGCGGCCGGGCGGCTCGACACCAGGCCCCTCGAAGCCGCCGAGACGGCCGGGGTCGCGCACGCGACGGCCGGCGGGGTCGTCTTCCGCGACGCGTGGACGAGGATCGCCGCGTACGAGACCGGGTCACCGGCGGACCGGCGGGACGTCCACCGGTTGCTGGCACGGGTGTTGCGCGCCGAGGGAGAGACACCGCGCCGTTCCTGGCACCGGGGCGCGGGCGCGCTCGGCCCCAGCGTGCGGCTCACCGCGGAACTCCGCACGGCCGCGCAACAGGCACGCGACGCCGGCGAACACCCCCTCGCCTGCGCCCTCGTGGAACGCGCCGCCGCCCTCTCCAGTGACCCGCGTGAACAGTCCCGCCTCCTCGACCGCGCCGCCGGTGACGCCTGGCAGTCCGGCGAGGGCGACCGGGCGCGAAGACTCGCCGCCGCGACGGACAGCGACGCCTTGAACGGGGTGTTCGCGCTGCGGGCGGGCAACGCGGCCGAGGCGTTCGACGCGTTGCTGATCGCGGTGGCGAGGCGGGAGCCGGCGGCCTCCTTGAGCGAGACACCCCGCATCGCCATCGCCGCCGTACCCCGAACTCCCGCCCCCCACCACGCCGTTCACCTCCTCGCCCGGGCCACCGAAGCCGCCGTCTACACCGGGGACCTGAGACGGTGCCGGGAGGCGGCCGCTGTCGCCTCCCGGGTCGGGATCGTGCCGCACGGGACGCTGGGAGGACTGGCCGCCGCGTTCGAGGGGCGGTACGAGGACGCGCGGGATCTGCTCAAGGCCGCCGCCGGAAGGTGCGGGCCCGGAGGCGACCCCACCCTCCTCATCCATGCCGGGATCGCCGCGTTGATGCTCGGTGATCACACCCGTGCCACCACCGCCACCGTGCGGGCGGCGGCCTCGGCGCGGGCGCGGGGCGCGACCGTGGTCGTGGCGCAGGCGATGGAGTTCCGGGCGTACGCCGAGTTCTGGACCGGGCATCCGCGGGCCGCCGAGACGGCCGTGGCGGACGCCCTGTGGCAGGCCCACGCCACCGGGCAGGACAACGGCGCCTGTCATCTGCAGGCCGCGCTCGCCATGTTCGCGGCGCTCACCGGGGACGGCGACGTCTGCCGGGAACGTGCCGCCGCCGCCCGCTCGTACGCCCTCGGCCGCGGGCTGGGGCTGCCCGCCGCCCTCGCCCAGTGGGCCCTCGCCTATCTCGACCTCAGCAGTGGCCGGTTCGCCGCCGCCGCGGCCCGGCTGCGCGCGCTCGCCGGGTTCGGGCCGGGCCACGGGCACCGGGCGATACGACACCTCGCCACCCCGCACTACGTCGAGGCCGCCGTCCGCAGCGGCGACACCCGTATCGCCCGTGCCGCACACGCCGACTACGACCGCTGGGCACGTGCCGTCCGCAGCCCCGACGACCTTGCCCTGAGCGCCCGTTGCCGGGCCCTGCTCGCGCCCGGCGACGAAGCCGTCGAGCACTACCGCATCGCCCTCGACCTGCACGCGCACGGCACCCGTGACTTCGAACGGGCCCGCACCGAGCTGCTGTTCGGCGGTGCGCTGCGCCGACTGCGCCGGCGTACCGAGGCCCGCGACCGGCTGCACACCTCGCTGGAGGCCTTCGAGTCCTTCGGCGCCCCGCACTGCGCCGCCCAGGCCCGCGCCGAACTCCGCGCCCTCGGCACCCCGGTGGCCGCGACCGTCCTCCCCGCACCGGGTGCGCTCGACCCGACCACCCGCCTGACCGCCCAGCAACTGATGGTCGCCCGCATGGCCGCCGACGGCGCCACCAACCGCGAGATCGCCGTCCGCCTCGCCCTCAGCCCCCGCACGATCGACCACCATCTACGCGGCGTCTTCAGCCGGTTGGGCATCCGCTCCCGCATCGAACTCGTGCGGCTGCTGGCCGAAGGGGAGGCGTCCTAGACCGCGCCGTCCGAGCGGGAGTTCCAGGACGGCGGCGCCTCCCGCCCCCCGAACCCCTCCGCGTC
>NZ_JBXVPZ010000301.1:0-12057 GCF_057961495.1 Streptomyces sp. P5F9
CCCATCGCCACCGCCCCGCACCCCGGTTCGACGTCCCCTGGGGTTCAGAGGTCTTCATCGAAGGCGTGGTTGAGAGCCGAAACCGCCAAATCGAGGGCCCCTTCGGCGAGTTCACGGGCCACTACTCCGGCGGCCGACGCATGCCGACGATCCGTGTCGACCGCGTTTCCTACCGCACGGACCCGGTCTTCGAGTCCCTCGACCTCGGCATGCCGTGGACCGAGGTCGACTACCTCGTCGGCCCCAACACCTGCGTCCCCCTCCTCAAGCAACTCCGCGCCGAATTCCCCGAGGTGCAGGCCGTCAACGCCATGTACACCCACGGCCTCGCGGTGATCGTCTCCACGAAGAAGCGCTACGGCGGTTTCGCCAAGGCGGTCGGCATGCGCGCGATGACGACACCGCACGGCCTCGGCTACGTCACGCAGGTCATCGTCGTGGACGAGGACGTCGACCCGTTCGACCTGCCCCAGGTGACGTGGGCGATGTCCGCGAAGGTGAACCCCCAGGACGACGTGGTCATCGTCCCCAACCTGTCGGTCATGGCGCTGGCACCGGCCGCCAACACCCCGGGAATCACCAGCAAGATGATCATCGACGCCACGACCCCGGTCGCACCGGACAACCGGGGCCACTTCGACACCCCGGTACGGGACCTGCCCGAGACCCCGGAGTGGGCCGACCGGTTGCGCGCCCTCATCGCCGCCCGCCATGATCTGCCCCCGCTGCGCCCACGACACGGTCGACACCGTGACCACCTCGCCGGTCCCCGGCGTGTGGGACGTACTCCGATGCGTCCGCTGCCTCTACATGTGGCGTACCAGCGAACCCGACCGCCGCACCCGGCGCCAGGCGTACCCCGTCGAGTTCCGGATGACGCAGGCCGACATCGACGCCGCGCCGGAGGTGCCCGTCGTACCGCCGATGGTCGTCGGCTGACCGCCTCGGCGCGAGGCCGGGTCAGATCGCCAGGATCGCCCGCACCCGCTTGCCGCCTCCGGTGAGCGGGGTGACGTCGAGGCGCTGGGCCAGGCAGCGGACCATGGCCAGGCCGCGGCCGCTCTCGCCCTCGGCCGTCATCGGCCGCACGCGGGGCGGGTTCGGGCTGTCGTCGTAGACCTCTACCGTGACCCGCTCGTCGGACAGTTGGAGGCGTAGCCGGCACTCGCCGCGGCCGTGCTCGGTCGCGTTGGCGACGAGTTCGGACACGATCAGCGTCGCGTCGTCGATCTGTTCCGCGTCCATCCGTGTCAGCTGATGGCGGGACCGCGCGAGAAACTCCGAGGTCAGCTTCCGTGCCTGACCCGCCGAGGCGGCTTCGTCGGGCAGCAGGTACTCCACGCGTACGGAACGCCTATGGGTACGCCGATGCGTACGCATGGCGAATCACTTCCCCTCCTAGGACAACCCGGTATCCCCGCGGCGTCACCGCACCGGGGCCGCCGCAGATCTTGCGCGGCCGGTCCTACACACGTCACTTGCCCTGAGTCCGTGATCGGCAACCAGGCGGCGCCAGTTGGTTGTCGTCGATCAGGAAATGTCCGCTCTCGGACTCAATTGGGTAAAGCGCCGGGCACGCCGAGGGGATTGCCTGACAGCCTTGCGATGTCCAAAGGTGGGGGAGGGGTCCCCGCGGAAGGCGGCCCCCGAAAGCCGCGACGCCCTTGGAGTCGACCATGGCCGCAGCGAAGCCGCAGCGCAGTCTCTCCGTGCTGACCTGGCTGCCCGCCGCGGTGATGGCGGTGGTCGCGGTCGGAGACCTCGTCACGGGTCCGGGCCTCGGCTTCCTCCCGTTGGCCTCCCTCGGCCCGGCCTTCGCCGGACTGGTCGGCGGCTGGCGCCGTACCGCGTGGTTCGGCGCGGCCGCGCTCGCCCTGTGCGTCGGACTCGGTCTCTACGACGGCCTGTTCCAGGAACGCCGGGGCTTCCTGGCGATGGTGTCGGTGGTGGGCGTGACCGGCGCCGGCATCGCCGCCGCCGTGATGCGCGGCCGCCGCGAGGCCGAACTCGCCAGCGTGCGCTCCATCGCGGAGGTCGCGCAGCGAGTTCTGCTACGGCCCGTGCCCCTGACCGCGGGACCCCTCCAGGCGGCGGTGTCGTACACCTCGGCCGTCGCGGAAGCACGTATCGGCGGCGACCTGTACGAAGTGGTCGCCTCCCCGCACGGCGTGCGCGTCATCGTCGGCGACGTGCAGGGCAAGGGGCTCGCCGCCGTCGAGACGGCCGCCGTGGTGCTCGGCGCGTTCCGCGAGGCCGCGCACGACGAACCCGACCTGGTCGGACTCGGCGAACGCCTGGAACGCAGCGTCTCCCGGGTGCTGTCCGACGAGAAGTTCGTGACCGCCGTCCTCGCCGAGATCGGCACGGACCACGAGGTGCTCTTCCTCAACTACGGTCATCCGCCCCCGATGGTCGTACGGCGCAACGGCGCCGCCGACTTCCCGGTACCGCCCTCCTACGCCCCGCCGCTCGGCCTGGGCGGCGCCCAGGGCGGCGAGAGCCCGAAGCCGTTCTCCGTGCGCTTCGGGCCGGGCGAGCAACTGCTGCTGTACACCGACGGCGTCACCGAGGCCCGCAACGACCACGGCACCTTCTATCCGCTGGGCGAGCGGGCGCACCTGCTGAAGGAACCCGACGCGCAGAGCGCCCTGGACTCCCTGCGCGAGGACCTGGTCCGCCACACGGCCGGACCGCTCCACGACGACGCCGCGATGCTCCTGCTGCGCTATCACGGCCACGAGTCCACGACGGGCGACGAGCCGCCCGTCCGGTGAGCAAGGGAGGTCAGAGGCGGCCGCACAGATCGGCCCACTTGCTTGTTTCGTCAATCAAGTAAACTGATGGCATGACCACGCCCGAGCAGCCATTGCGCCCCATGAGTCCGCACGAGGAGGAGCTGGTGCGCGAACTCGCGCGGGTGATGCTCGTGCTGCCCCGGGCCGTCGACGCCGACATGATGCGCGAGCAGCGCCTGCCGCTGACCGAGTACACGACTCTCATGCACCTGTCCGAGGCCACGGACCGGCGCATGCGCATGAGCGAGCTGGCGTCCGTCTGCAACCTCTCGCTGAGCGGCATGACCCGCATCGTCACCCGCCTGGAGACACAGGGGCTGGTCGGACGGGAGCGGTGCGCCGAGGACGCCCGCGGCTGGAACGCCGTCCTCACCGACCAGGGTCTCGCCCGTCTCCAGGAGGCATGGCCCGCCCACCTGTCCAGCGTCCGGCGCCACGTCCTCGACCATGTCGACGACGCCGACCTGACCCGGCTCCTCGGCGTGATGCGCCGTATCGCCACCTGACCCACCGAGCAGACCCAAGGAGCATGGGATGACCACCCCGACCACCCCCTTCGACATCACGCTCGGCCTGGACACCTTCGGTGACGTCACGCACGACGCCGAGGGCACCCCGCTGACCCACGGCCAGGCCATCCGCCGCCTCGTCGAGGAAGGCGTCCTCGCCGACCGGGTCGGCGTCGACCACTTCGGCATCGGCGAGCACCACACCGAGTCGATGCCCCTGTCGGCCGCCGACGTCGTCCTCGCGGCCATCGCCGCGCGCACCGAGCACATACGTCTCAACTCGGCCGTGACCGTGATCAGTTCGGACGATCCCATCCGTGTCTTCCAGCGCTACGCCACCCTCGACGGCGTCTCCGCGGGCCGCGCCGAAGTCATCCTCGGCAGAGGGTCGAGTACCGAGTCCTTCCCGCTCTTCGGCTACGACCTGAACGACTACGAGGAACTGTTCGAGGAGAAGGTCGCCCTCTTCGCCGAACTGCTCAAGGAGAAGCCCGTCACGTGGTCCGGCACCACCCGTGCCGCCCTCGACGGCATCTCCGTCTACCCGCACAGCGAGACGGGCTCGATCCCCACCTGGATCGGTGTCGGCGGCAGCCCTCAGTCGGTCATCCGCACCGCCCAGTACGGGTTCTCCCTGATGCTGGCGATCATCGGCGGCGACGTGGCCCGCTTCGCCCCGTTCTCCCAGCTGTTCCGGCGGGCGCTGGCGGAGTTCGGCCACCCCGCGCGGCCCATCGGCGTGCACGCGCCCGGCCATGTCGCCGCCACCGACGAACAGGCGGTGGAGGAATTCGTGCCGGCCTTCCAGCAGCTGATCGCGAGCGTGGCGCGGGAACGCGGCTTCCGCACCCCGACCCGCGAGAGCCTCATGCAGGACGTCGGACCCGGCGGCGCCCTGCACGTCGGATCGCCCGAGACCGTGGCCCGCAAGATCACGGACACCCTCAAGACCCTCGACGCGACCCGCTTCAACCTGAAGTACGGCATCACCGGAATGCCCCACGACACCCTCATGACCAACATCGAGCTCTACGGCACGAAGGTCGCGCCGCTGGTGCGCGAGATGATGCGGGACTGACGCGACGCCGCCTCGGGGGAGGCGGCGACCCGCAGTCCGCCCAGCCGCTAGGGCCTGTCCGGCGGATCATGCCGCAGACGCGGGGCGTGGCACGCCATCTGCGGCGTTGTCGTCGGTCGCCGACGCTCCGCGTCGACTCCCTCCTCCGCCTTGCAGCTGCACGCACCACGCCCCGCTCACCGGCGCTGATCAGGCACCGCCGATTTCCTGCGACCTGATCCGCCGGACAGGCCCTAGTGGTGGTAGCCGAAGCCGCGCGTGAACGGCGCGAAGGTGTGGCTGAAGTACCAGGTGTCCTGGGCGGTCCCGGAGCAGTTGTTGGCGCCCCCGGTGCCCACGCAACTGCCGTTGTCGCGCTGAAGGGCCCAGAACGAGAGCGTGTTGATGCCCCGGGCGACTGCCCACTTCTTCACCGTGACCGCGTTCTGCGTGGTGAAGGTCTCCGCCGGGCCGAAGTCGTCGATGCCGGGCATCTCGGTGACGCCGATCGTCTTCCACAGCTTCGCCGGGTTCTTCTTCGGGTAGAGCGCGGCGAGTTGGGAGTGCAGGCCGGTCGCGGCGGTCTTGGTGTCCTCCGCCATGTCGTGGGCGGCGCCGTCGTAGTAGTCGAACGTCATGATGTTGACGACGTCCACGCGCGCGCCGTTGTCGACCGCGTTCTGCAGCAGGGCGACGCCGTTGGGCGCGAGACCGGTGGTGGTCGTCGGCAGCGTGTAGGAGAACTCCACGCTGCGGCCGGTGCGTTCGGCCCAGCGCTGCACCTTCGCGATCGCCTTGTTGCGGCGGTCGATACCGGCCGTGTTGTTGATGGAGTCGGCCTCGATGTCGAGGTCGATCCGGCTCACGCCGTAGGTCGTGACCAGGCTCTCGTAGACCTTCGCGATGGCGTCGACATCGGTGCAGCTGTCGGCCAGTTCGGTGTTGGTGGTGTCCGCGCTGTAGCCGCCGAAGGACGGGATGACGTTGCCGCCGCGCGCCTGGATCGTGGCGATGTCCTTGCCGAAGGTCGACTCGGAGATCGGCTGGGCGGGCAGGCCGTTCCAGTACGCCGTGCACGAACCGGCCGCCTCGGTCTGCAGGAAGGCCATCGTCAGGTACTTGTTCCCGGACGCGGCGGCGAGCGCCGCCGGACTCTCACCGGTCCACGCCTCGAAGTACGGCGCCGCCACATGGTCCGGCATCGGCTGCACGCGGTGCGTCGCACTCGCATCACCTCCACCGAGACCGACAAGCCCCGCGGACAAGGCGGTTACGGCCGCGCAGGACAGCGACGCGCGAAGAGGCCCAGGTCGTCTCATTGACGCTCCCATGCTGAGAGGAGAGAAGCCGCCCCTGACCGGGACGAACAGCGACCATATTTGGACTAGACCAATCCCCTGTCAAGGTTCTTGACCGTGAACTGACCGAGGCGGTGCGGGAATTCGGTGAGGGGTGTCCTGGGGCGGGACTGTCCGATGGATTGTGGGTAATGCCGCGGTGACGCCGTCGAAGGCCTGGCGGAACAGGGCTTCAGGCTGTGCGCGCAGCAGTGCCGGGGCGCCGGTCACACCTGCTGGGCGGGAACCGTTGGGTGCGTCGGCGAGATGACCTCCTTCAACCGCTACGCCCTCGGCGCCGTCGCCGACTGGCTGCACCGTACGGTCGC
Organism: Streptomyces sp. P5F9; assembly: GCF_057961495.1. NCBI lineage: Bacteria > Bacillati > Actinomycetota > Actinomycetes > Kitasatosporales > Streptomycetaceae > Streptomyces > Streptomyces sp. P5F9. The sequence goes on from NZ_JBXVPZ010000301.1 coordinate 6,028, forward strand.
GGGTCTCGCCGCCGCCGTACCCGGCTGCTGGCGAGGGAGATGCCATCGTCGTAGAGGCGCTGGTCCCCGCGAACACGCACGCCGAGGTTCAACTGCCGCCCGTCCTCGCCCGTCCGCACGCTTGAAGTTTCAAACGGATTCGGCCAAACTCTCGATTGAGAGTTCAAGCGATCCGTCTCGGGGATCTCGGGGCTCTCTGGGTTCTGCCCGAAATCTTCCTCCCTGGAGTTGTCATGTCACTTGTCTCCGATGCCGTCGCCGTCCGCCGCGGCCCGCTCGTCGTCGCGGGAGGTGTGCTCGCCGCCATCGTGGTGGCCTCCGCGGCGGACACCGTCATCGCCCAACTCGCCCTAGCCGCTGGCGCCCCCGACGACTTCCAGCCCCTGAAGGCGCCGTCCTACATCTTCCTGACGGCGGTCGGCATAGTCGCGGGCGCCATCGGCTGGGCCGTCGTGAGCAAGGTGTCGAAGGACCCCCAGGCGCTGGTGCGCCGGCTCGTGCCCACCCTCGTCGTGGTGTCCTTCGTCCCTGATTTCCTGCTCTACGGCGACGGTGGCGCGACCGGCGTCGGGGCGCTGCTCCTGATGCACGTGACGGTCGCGGCGGCCGCGGTGGCCACCTACCGCAAGGTGATGCCTCTGTCGTAGAGACACCGACGGCCACCGACTCCGTGGACGCCGTCAGAGTCGCTGCGCCCCGACCGTCGAACGCCACAACTCCCCGGCCTCCGCCGCCGCGTGCGGCGCCACGAGCAGCAACGGCTCACCGTACGAGGGGAGTCGCGGCATGGCCACCGCGCCCGCCTCGGTAGCGATGAGCAGGGCGGGCAGGCCGTCCACCGGGTGGAACTCGCCGATCGCGGCGGCCGTCGCCCGGCCCGCCGCGACCTGGACCAGCGACAGCGCGGTCGAGCCCATGACACGGGCCGTGCAGTGCCGGTCGGCCAGTTGCGCGAGCAGCGCGTCGAGGCCGGGCCAATGCGCGTGGGCCGCCCACTCCGTGAGGAACGCATGGCCCGTGAGCGTGGTGTGGTCCGCCGCGTGGATCGGAGTCCCGTTCAGGTGCGCGCCCTTGCCCCGCACCGCCGTGAAGACCTCGCCGCGCCACGGGTCCGCCACCAGACCCAGCAGCGGACTGCCGTCCGGCTCCGCCAGGCCCAGGGAGAATGAGCACCAGCCAAGTCCGTGGGCGTAGTTGGTCGTTCCGTCCACCGGGTCGATCACCCAGTGCGGTGCGTTGTCCGACGTGCCCTCCTCGGCGCCGTACTCCTCGCCGTCGATGCCCCAGTCGGGGAACTCCCGCCGCAGCACCGCCCGCACGTGCCGCTCCACCGCCTCGTCCGTGTCGGTGACGATGTCGGCCGGGCTGGCCTTCTGCCGGACCGGACCCGCACCTCCTCGGTTCCCGCCCCGGATCGCCTCCGTCGCCCACTCGGCCAACTCCACGGCCACCCGCAGAGCACCGTCCAGGTCATGTCCGTTCGGCACAGCTCTTCACCACCCCGTTCAGGTCGTTGCCAATGATCGCGTCCACACCCCAGGCGAGCAGTTCGCCGCGCCGGTCCGCGTCGTCCACCGTCCAGCAACTCGCCAGCTCATCCCGCGCATGCCAGTACGCCACCGACTCCTCGCTCAGGAACCGGTGTTCCGGATTGACATACTGCGGACGTACGGCCCCCAACGCGTCCTCCGAGGGCGGAAGTTCGCCGTACCAGCTGAGGAACAGCATGATCCGCTCGTCGCGCGCCCACACCGCCGCCATCGCCTCCGCGGCGCCACAGAACATGGCCACGGCCCCCAGCCGAACGAGCTCCGCGTGCGCTGCTGCGGCGACCATCGGGTCCCCGGTGTCCAGCAGCAGCGGCACCCCGCCGGCGGCTTCCAACGCCTCCCGCAGGGGCGGCACCGCCGGCGCGAACTCCCGCAACTCGGCCAACGTCAGGGCCGACCTGGTAACCGGGGTTGGCCTTCTCGAAGGCGGGGACAACGATGTCTCCCCACAGCTTCTGGATGTTCGCGTCACCGCTGACGTACGCGGTGAGGTGATGGGCGGCGGCTTCGCCGACCGACGCGGACGAGGACGACGACGAGGAGCAGGAGGAGGCGGAGGCGGCCATGGTGAGGGTGGCGGCACCAGCAGCGCTGCGGCGCTCCGGGCGGACCTGGGGAGTCGCGTGGGCTGAGGCGAGGCGGCGAGCGAACGGCCGAGGGTCCGGACGGGCATGGTGGCTGCTCCGGGCATTCTGGTTCGGGGCGCAACGCTTTGTTCCGGCGCACGATAGGCAGGGCCCTCAGTCATGCGGCGAGCGACGTGACGATCCTGCCCTGGGCTGTGATGGCCGAAGCTGTCGGCAGCCCTAACCGTTCAGTTGGTGGAGAGTGGTGACGCCCGCGAGGACGAGGTCGATCCCGGCGAGGAACTGCTCGCGGTCGTCGTGCCCGCGCACCTGGTTCGCGACGGCGCGGGTGAACGGGTAGTCGTCGGGGTCGAGTTCTTCCCAGGCCGTCGATACGGCGTCCAGGAACTGGGCGCGGTCCGTGTCGGGCCCAAGAGTGCCGGCGCTCGCGGTGTTCGCGGCGTTCTGCCCGGCGGCGCCGAGGATGTAGTGCATCAGCGCAGAGGTCGCGGTGAACCAGCCGGCCTCGGGCACACCCAGCGCGCGGATCTGCCGGCCGATGTTCTCGAAGAGCCGCGGCGCCACCGGCCCCCAGGGGCTGTGGGAGATCTGCGTCGCGAGCTGGGTGGCGAGCCACGGGTGTTCCTCGATCGCGTCGAACAGGCCGAGCGCGACGGCGCGGATCCCGTCCTGCGGCGTGTCCGGAGCCCCGGCGGTCTCGACGGCCAGGGCCGCGGCGACGACGGCGTCGGTGGCGGCGCCGAGCAGCTCGTCCTTGTTCGCCACGTGCCAGTAGATCGCCCCGGGCCCGGTGGCCAGTCGCTCGGTCAGCGTCCGGAACGTCAGCCCGTCCTCGCCGACCGCGTCGAGCAGCTCGACGGCGGCCTCGACGATGCGCTCGCGGGAGAGCGCCTCGGTACGCCGCTTTGACCTGCCAGTCCGCGTTGCCATGCGGCCATCTTGACATATCTGGAGCGCCGTTCCAACAATGGAACGACATTCCAGAGAGGTCGGCCGGAGCCAACCGGGCGACCCGCATTCCTGAGGAGTCACCATGAGCACGCGCATCACGATCATCGGCGCCGGACTCGGCGGCCTCACTCTCGCCCGCGTCCTGCACGTCCACGGCATCCCGGCCACCGTCTACGAGGCGGAGCCCGCCCCGACCGCACGTCCGCAGGGCGGGATGCTCGACATCCACGAGGACAACGGCCATCCGGCCCTCGATGCCGCAGGCCTGACCGAGGAGTTCCGCGGCCTCGTTCTGGAGGGCCGTGAGGCGACACGGGTCCTCGCCCCGGACGGGACCGTCCTCTTCGACGACGACAGCGCGCGCGGACGCCCCGAGGTGCTGCGCGGCGAACTGCGACGGATCCTGCTCGACTCGCTCCCGCCCGGCACCGTCCGGTGGGGGCACAAGGTCAGCGGCGTCCGCGCCATGGGAGAGGGCCGCCACGAGGTGACCTTCGCCGACGGCACCACCGTCACCGCGAGCCTCCTGGTCGGCGCGGACGGCGCATGGTCACGGGTCCGACCGCTGCTGTCCGGCGCGGCACCCGAATACACCGGCAAGTCGTACGTCGAGACCTACCTGTACGACGCCGACGCCCGTCACCCCTCCGTCGCGAAGGCGGTCGGCGGCGGGTCCTTGTTCGCGCTCGCACCGGGCAAGGGCATCCAGGCCCACCGCGAGAGCGGCGGCACCCTCCACACCTACGTGGCACTGTCCAGGCCGCAGAACTGGTTCACCGACATCGACTTCACCGATTCCGCCACGGCAGCTCAGCGGATCGTGCGGGAATTCGACGGCTGGGCCCCCGAACTCACCGCCCTGATCACCGACAGCGACACCCCGCCGGTCCTACGGCCCCTCTACGCGCTCCCCGTCGAGCACCGATGGGACCGCGTACCCGGCGTAACCCTGCTCGGCGACGCCGCCCACCTCTCGGCCCCGAACGGCGAAGGCGCCAACCTGGCCATGTACGACGGCGCCGAACTCGGCAAGGCCCTCGCCGCCCACCCCGACGACCCCGAAGCCGCCCTCACCGCATACGAGCAGCCCCTCTTCCCCCGCAGCGCCGCGGCCGCAGCCGATGGCGCCGACCTGAACGAGGCACTCTTCGGCGACAACGCGCCGCAGAGCCTGCTCGACATGTTCACGGGAAGCGAGCCGACCGACTGAGCCGCTCGCCCCGCGGTCCCAGGGTCGGAGAACTCGCTCACTTCGGCAGGCCGGCGCCGTCGAGATGGCGGTGCAGGACTGCGGTGACGATGTCCATGACGGCGTGCACGTGCTGCGTCTGGGAGGAGGAGACGAGCATGTCGTCGCTGCCATGGAGGAGAAGGAACGGCGGCGCCGAAGCCGTCACGCAGGTTGCGGGATCCGCGGCACCGACCTCCTCGGGAATCTCCGAGAACAGCGTGCCTGCCTTGCCGACACAGGCCGAGAAATGCGTGGCCGTGCGCTGGTACCGAAGGCGTCAACCACGGCTTCAGTGCCGCCACATGACCACCGGCTGACTCTCCCCACAGAGCAACCGCACGCGGGTCGATACCGAAGGCGTCCGCATGCTGCCGCAGACAGGTGAGGGTGCCCGCATCACCGGGAAGGAGACGACCAGCGGAAGCCGGTCTGCCGTCGCGGGCCGAAGAATGTCGGCTTTCAGGCTGTGGGCACGGGGAGCTTGGGAACGGACGGGATCTCAGGTTCCATGTGGCGATCCTGCCCCCATCGTAAAAAACGTTAATGGACGGGGAGAGGCTTCCTCTATTTCCGCGGAGGAAGCCGTCGCCGTAGGGCGGTCCCGGGGTCTACGGCACCAGTACGATCCGGCCGCGCCGGCCGCCCCGGGCGAGCTGGGCGTGGGCTTCGGGTGCCTGGGACAGGGGGTAGGTCCGCGCCACGCGTGGTGTGAGGACGCCGACCTCGGCGAGCGCGGAGAGGTAGGCGAGACGGGTGGGTTCGGTGCCGGCGGCGGTGTGGCGTACGACCACACCCCGCTCCGGCGTCGGCAGCACGTCGACCCGCACGCTCACGAAGATGCCGCCGTCGCGGACGGCCGCCAGCGCGGGTGCGCCCAGCGCCGCCGCGTCGAGGACGCCGTCCACGCCTTCCGGCACGAACCGGCGTACCGCCTCGCTCAGTTCCTCCTCGCGCGACACGAACCATGTGGCGCCGCGCTCGCGGAGGAACTCCTCGTCCTCGGGCCGCCCCTGCGCGACGATCCGCACACCCCGCATCCGTGCCAACTCGACGGCGTAGCCGCCCACGGCCCCGGCGGCGCCCGTGATGAGCAGAGTGTCGCGAGGGCGCAGCGGGATGTGGTCCAGGGCCATCGAGGCGGTCATCGCGTTGAGGGGGATCGTCGCCGCGAGCGTCAGGTCCATGCCCTCAGGGGCGGGGGCGATGGAGTTGAGGTCGGTCACCAGGTACTCGGCCTGGGCCTTGGTGGGGCGCTGTACTGGGGAGTGGAACACGATGACCGGCGTTCCGGCCTTGAGGAGGACACCCGTACCGACCGCGTCGATCGTCCCGGCGGCGTCCAGACCGAGACCCGTGTGCTCGACCTCGTCCAACGGCCCGAAGAACCCGCCCCACACAGCGGCGTCGGCGGGATTCAGCGCGGCTGCCGCGACCTTGACGCGGATCTCGAAGGGGCCCGGTTCCGGGAGAGGGACCTCCAGGACCTCGACGGCCTCGGGTCCACTGGTCTTCCTGTGATCGCGTCTCGGGTCGGCGCACAGATCAGCGCCTACCTCGACGACACGTACCTGGAGCAGGTCGACACGCGGGTGATCGCGGTCGGCGAGACGGACGGGGCGCCCTGGGCGGCCGTAGAGCACTGTCTGTTTCATCCGCAGGGCGGGGGACAGCCCGCCGACCGCGATCACCCGCGTGTCGACCTGCTCCAGGT